>NZ_JBIRBA010000041.1:0-79782 GCF_044326345.1 Actinomadura sp. 9N215
GTACCGATGCCGTTCAGTTGGGTGGGTCTCGTCCGGAGGAGCCACGTTCGATGATCTTGCTCGGTGTCGACCCGCACAAGTCCACGCGCACCGCGACGGCGGTCCAGGCGGCCACCAACCAGCCGATCGACTCGATCCGGATTGATGCCGCGCTGGGCGACTACCGCAGGCTGCCGCGCTGGGCGACTACCGCAGGCTGCTGGGTTGGGCGCGGCGGTGGCCGCAGCGGCGTTGTGCGGTTGAGAACGCCGGTGACCTGGGCAGGCACCTGGCTCAGGGCTGCTGGCCCGCGGTGAGCCCGTCCTGGACGTTTCGTCCACCGCGACCGCGCGGGTGAGGCAGCTGTCACGCGGCGGCGGCCGCAAGAAACGACAAGATCGCGCCGCGGCCACGGCCACCATCGCCGCCGCGCACGGCGATGCCGGGCCGGTGGAGGCCGAGGAGCACACCCCTGGAGATCGCCAGCGCCGACCAGACCCGCCATCGGCTGTCTCGTTCCGGCGACCGCCAGTTCAACTCCGTGCTGCACACCATCGCCGTCATGCAGATCCGCATGCACTGAGCTGCACCGGGTTGGGTGAAGCGGCTTGAATCCAGCGCGGCCAAGGCGGGGAGGGGAGCATCGCGGTGTTGCTCCTGGGAGGACCGTTCTGATTTGGGCGTACAGCAGGAAGCTCGCAACTCTGCGGTTCGGGCTGGTGTACGAGTCGTGCATGGCGATTACCAAGAGTGTCGGTGGGATCTACCGGCAGTGCGGCTGCGTGGATCCGCAGAGAGGGAAGGCGTGGGGCGGCCGCTGCCCGAGACCGGCCGCTGGCCGACGGCATGGGAGTTGGTCCCTGCGGTGAAAGCGATGCGATCGGCGCGTGTTGCCGCTGATGCGGCCGGAATCGCGCGGCACCGGGGCCAGGTCGGCGAACGCGGCCAGGTGGTCGGCCGTGCCGAACGTGCCGCGGCCGAACGAGGGCCGGAAGACAACCCTCTTCAAGCTAAGGGGCCGTGGACAGCCTGTCCCTGTCAAGCTACTGACCAGCGCTGCAAGGCCGCGACAGCGTCACGACACGTCCGACACTCGACCACCTGCGCACTGCGAGTGCGCAGTTGTTCGAGGAACCCCGCGCTCCTAGGCTCACTGTCCATAGTGACCATTGCCTCACGGCGCAAGGGGGGCCATCGCTCATGTCGTATCCGCCGACGAGTGAGGATCCGCTACTCGGCCGCACGGAGATCGCCGCGCTGGTCGGCGTCAGCCGACCGACCATAACGTCCTGGGAGAAGCGGGATGCCGGTTTCCCCTCTCCCCGGCGCTCGAACGGCCAGGACTACTTCCTCTGGTCGGAGGTCATGAGCTGGTTGGATCAACGGCCCGTGCCGCCCGAACGGCTCGCGGTCGGCGAACCCGTCGGGACCACTTACGGCGATCGGGCAAGGCGTAGAGAAGAAACCGGGAGGCTCTCAGCCCCAGAGACGGAACGCCGGTCCGGGGCCCGGTCGCCATACCGCCTTCCGTTCGGCGCGGTCGACGAACCTCGCCCCGAGAACCGCCGGATCGTGACCGGGTTGCTGGACGCGGCCGTGGACCGCGTTCGGGGAGCAGCCAGCGTGCTCGATTACCTGAGCCTGCTGCTATGTCTCCACTACCTCCGCGGTGCCGCCGCCGATCGGTTCGAGAGGTTGGCCGCCAGGGCGCGCGCTGTCACCACCCTCGACGAGGCCGCCCAACTGCTGCGGGACATCGGTCGCGAAGCCGACGAGGACATGCGTGGCCTCGGCGTCCATTCGAGCATGCAGGAAGCGCTGGGGCACCTCGAACCCAGGACCGCTCGCGATCTACGCAAGGTCGTGGATGCGATGAGTCGCCTCGACGAGGACGTGTTCGGACTGATCCTCGATGAGTACGAGCAACGAGCCGCACTGGGCAGCGGCGAGTTCTTTACTCCCCGCGCGGTCGTTCGAGTGATGACACGGCTGGCCTGCTCGGAGTTCGGCCCCGGGCTACCGGAATCCATCTACGACCCGTACGCCCGCGACGGCGGATTCCTCATCGAGGCGGTCGCCGCCTGCGCTTTCGGCGAAGACGGCCTGCCACGCGCGAAGACCGTGCGGACTTACGGTGAGACCCGGCGCGCCGACACCTGGCGGCTCGCGACCATGAACCTCCTCCTCCACGGCGCCGCGCCGGCCATTGACCTCAAACGCGCAGCCCCGTGGAACGCCGACACGGCGCGCTTCCCCCATGAGCCGTTCGACATCGTGCTCACCAACCCGCCGTTCAACATGAGCGACCCCGGGCGCGGGGAACGCCGCGATGGCCACTGGGCGTACGGGGCTCCGCCCCTCGACAACGACAACTTCGCCTGGGTGCAGCATTGCCTGTCCAAGCTGAGCAGAAGAGGCCGGGCCGGAATCATCATGCCCAACAAGGCGGGGAATTCAGGCCACAAGTCAGAGCGCGCCATCCGCGGGAAGCTGGTGGAGTCCGGAGTCGTCGATTGTGTCATCGCCCTCCCGGCTCGGTTGTTCACCGGAACCGCAGTACCGGTTTCTGTGTGGCTGCTCCGTCATCCCGGCTCGCCGTGCGACAGCACGCTGTTCCTCGACGCACGCCAGATGGGAGCGCAGAACGGCTCGCGCCGAACCCTGGACGCCCTGGACGCGGAGATGCTCCTCGACGCCTACCGCACCCACAGGAAACCGGAGCAGGCCGCAGCCGACCTCGAAGCGTCGACGGCGGACCAGCGGGTGCCCAGCGCTCTGGTCTCCCGGGAAGCGCTGAGGCGAAGCGACTACTCCCTCAACCCTCTTGACCATGTCGAGCGCCGCAGGGGCGAAGACGAGAACTCCGAGCACGGCCTCAAGTCTGCCTGGAAACAGCAAGACAAAGCCGAGTGGCACCTCCATGACGTCCAGCACGCCGTTGCCCGGCTGTCGTTCGTCGGGGATCGTCAACCGCCGCCCCGAAGAAGTCGACCAACCGTTATGGGCACCCTCAAATCACTGTGCGACATCCAGGCAGGCCCCTCCTATTCCACGTTGGGCAAGGCTCAGCGCAATGAGGGCGGGCCGGTCCCGGTCGTCTTCCCACGGCATCTGAGGGACCGGCGCATCAGCGACGAGAAAGATGAGCGCGTCTCACAGGAAACGGCTCGCCGACTGACGGGTTTCGAACTGCGGGCGAAGGACATCGTGTGCGTCCGCTCCGGCGCGATCATTCCGCCGGCTCGCGCGCGGGGGCATCAGGCCGGTTGGCTGATGAGCCCAAATATCATCCGGCTCCGCGTGCTCCCGGAGCACGAGGACCGAGTGCTGCCAGAGTACTTGTTCCACTACCTGTGCCTGGACGAGTCCGTCGCCTGGATGCGTGACCGAGCCGCGGCCACCGCGGCCCCCTCACTGCGGACCGAATCCCTCGGGACCCTGCGAGTTCCTCTGCCGGACCTGAGCGAGCAGTTGGAGATCGCGGCCGCACTGGACGGCCTGGACGAGTTGGACTGCGCGCACAGAACCGTAGCCGCCTCTTTGCGGCACACCCGCGCCGCCTTGGCCGGCGCGCTGCTGGGCGCGTCCGCCGAACATGACTCTGCAACTTGGGCCCACCACCGACCTGAGAAGGAAGCGTCGCTGTGAACACCCCATACCAACCGTCCGCATCGACGACTCCGCTCCCGTCGAGGCCGGAGCCTCCGAACAGCGCCTGGATCCCATGGCTGCTCGTCATGGTGCTGTTCTCCACTCTCATCGCGGCGTGCGTCGGTTTCCTCAAGGCACTCGACGGCAGTCGGGCCACCGATGCCGTCCTCTCAGCCGGCGCGGCATTCGGAGGCGCGGCGCTGCTCTGCCTGGCCGTGGTCCCGGTCGTCCAGCAACTGCGGCGACACCGCTGAGCGGTGATCCAGCAGTTCTGCGCGTAAGTCGACGAGGTCGGCGAAGCGGGAGGGCGTTGACAAGTGCCGCGCCGAGAGTTGGATCGAGGTGTCTGCAGCATCCGGCCGCCGGGCGAGGTCGTGGTCATTGTGCGTCCAGTCAGCGTGTTCATCGAAAGGTCAACGACCGTGGGCGCATTCCAGGCGGCGTTGTGGAGCGGTATGAGGCAACTCACTAACTGGCCTGCTGTTCTATGTCGCGCCGGTTGCGCTTAGCCACCCGCAACGGTTGGTTCTGCTCGACGACCAGTGACTACTGGCTTATGGCTCAGCCGGTCTTCGCCCATCGATAGTCTCGCTCGAAATCCACCGGCCCATCATCGCACCGGGTTTCCACTCGCTCCACTGACTAAAAGGGCATCTCCAACGACGGCGGTAGCGCGCGGCTGTCCGGAATTTCAGGGACTGTCGCCACGTCTTCTGCGCGGGTTTTCGCTGTTCATCGGCCGAGGTAGGCGCCACCGTTGACGTGGACGACCTGGCCGGTGACGTGTCCTGCTCCCGGGGAGGCGAGGAAGGCGACCGTCTCGGCCACGTCCCGGGGTTCGCCGGCGCGGCCGGTCGCGGTCTGGGCGATGAGCTCTGCGCGGCGGTCGGTGGGCAGGCCGTCGCCGAAGAACTCGGTCTCCTCGGTCAGGCCGGGCGAGACCACGTTGGCGGTGATGCCGCGCGGGCCGAGTTCGAAGGCGATTTCGGCGTTCCATGCCTGTACAGCCGCCTTGGCGGCGCCGTACCCGCCTGCGCCGTGGGCGGCGGCGATCGAGCCGAGCGTGATGACCCGTCCGCCGTCGGTCAGCCGCGGCGCCAGCGCGGTGGTGAGGAGGACGGCGCTGAGCAGGTTGCTGTCCAGGTTGGCCAGCCAGGCCGCGCGTACCTCCGTCAGATCGCCGGGGGCGGGACGGGAGAGGTCGGTGTTGCCGCCGGCGTTGTTGACCAGGACGTCCACTCGTCGGGGCAGGGCGGGCAGGGCGTTGTGGACGGCGTCTGGATCGGTGGCGTCGAATGCCACGGCTCGGCCGTGCGGTCCTAGGTCGGCGGCGGCCGAATCCAGGACGTCCTTGCGGCGGCCGGTGACGATGACCTGCATTCCGTGGGCGGCGAGCGTCTGCGCGATCGCCTTGCCGATGCCGGTGCCGCCTCCGGTGACCACTGCGGTACGCATGGACAACTCCCTTGTTTAGGTCTAAACATGCGCTAGCGTAAGCGGCATGACCGGACATCGCAAACCCGAGGATCGGCAGCGGCCCGACGCCGTGGACCAAATCGCACTGGCCTGGAGCCGGGAACGCCCGGGAACACCCGTGGAGTCGATCGGGGTGATCACTCGGGTGTGGCGGGCCGCCAAGCTGCTGGGTGATGAGCGAAGGCGGACCCTGAGCCGCCTGGGCATCGACGGGGCGACCCTCGACCTACTGTCGACCCTGCGCCGCCACGGAGCGCCATATGAGATGACGCCCGCCGAACTCAAGCGGGCGACACTGGTGACCGCGGGCGCGATCAGCCAGCGGGTGGTCCGGGCGGAGGCGGCCGGGCTCGTTCAGGCCGAGCGAACCACGGGCGGTCGCACGCTCACGGTACGGCTCACCGACCAGGGGAACCGGCAGATCGAGGACTGCGTCACACGGCTCCTCGTCCATGAGGACTCCCTGATCTCACACCTGTCGCCCCAGGAACGCGAGGCTCTGACCGAGCTGCTGCGCAAGTTCCTGGACGGGCTGATCGAACGGCTGGGCGCAGATACCAACCCCGGTCAAGTGGGCGAGCCTTCCTCCTCAATGGCGACTGACCCTGCAGCAAGGGCCCACTGATGCTCACCGTGGAGGTGAGGGAACCACCGTGGCGCTCCAAGGCAGGCCAGCACCGGCCCCATTCGTATCGTCGCGAGATCGAAGGCCTGCGCGACAAGCGTGCCGAGCCGCACGGGGTTCATGGGTCCGTCCGCTTGGAGGCGGGCAGGACCAGCGCGGCCAGGATCGCCACCACGATCAGCGCTGCCGCCACCAGGTGGGCGGTCGCCATCCCGGCTGTGTAGGCGGTGGACGCGGTTTCCTGCAGGGCATGGCCGGAGTCGCCACCCGTCTCGGCGGAGGCCCTGATTGCGGCGGTCAGGTCGTTCGCTGCCGGACCGCTCGTCGCACCCGTCATGTCCGCCCGAAAATGCAAGGCGGTCATGCTACCGAGGACCGCTGTCCCGAACGCGCCTCCGAGATAGCGGCCGGTGTCCGCGATGGCGGACACGGCCCCGGCCTTTTCCTGCGGCTGCGTGTTGATCATTGCCACCGGTACAAGCGGCAGGATCGTGCCCATACCAAGCCCCACCAGCAGCAATGCCGCCAGTACGATGCCGAAACCAGAGTCCGGTGTCGCCGCCGACATCACCACCAGGCCTGCTGCGACGAGCACCAGACCTGACACCACCACTGCCCGCAGGCCCCAGTGGTCGGCCAGCTTGCCGGCGGCCAGGAACGCGACGACCGTCGTGGCCACGACTGGCAGGACCCCCACCCCCGCCTCGAGAGGCCGGTAATCGAGGACGAGTTGCAGGTACTGCGTCAGCACGAAGAGGCTTCCCAGTAGCGCGAAGTAGCACCAGAACAGCACGGTGACACCGGCAGCCAGGACCCGGTTCAGACCTTGCAAGTCGAGCATCGGCTCGCGGGCGCGCCGCTGCCAGGCGACGAAGGCCACAAGGATCGTTGTGCCTGTAGCCGCGAGTCCCAGGACCCGCAGAGACAGCCAGTCGTTCCCGGGTAGGCCCACGATCGCCCACACCAGCGCGCTCGTCCCGACGGTCGCCAGTGTGGCGCCGCGCCAGTCGAACGGGCGCGTGTCCTCCTCCCGTGCCCGCGTCTCCGGAACGAGTTTCCAGGCCAGCAGCGTGGGCGGGATGAGGAGGGCGACGTTGAGGAGGAACACGCTCGGCCAGGAGAACAGGTCCAGCAGTACACCCCCGAGCAGCGGGCCGAGCGGTGCTCCGAGGAGGCCGGCCGCTCCCAGTACTCCAGAGGCGAGCGCTCTGCTCGAGACATCAAAGACCGCGCTGATGGTCGATAGGCCGGTGGGGATCACGAATGCCGCACCGGCACCCATGACCCAGCGCCCGACGATCAGTGTGAGTACGGAGCCGGCCAGCGCAGCACAGGCCGATCCGGCGATGAGGAGCGCCAGGCCGATATACAGGGAGGTCTTGCGGCCGATGCGGTCGGCGGTCGCACCGCCAAGGGCGAGCAGCCCCGCCAGCGCCAGTGTGTAGGCGTTCACGACCCAGGACAGCGCGGCGGTGTCGGCCCCCGGCATGCTCCCGATTACGGGAAGGGCGACGTTGACCAGGGTCGCGTCCAGCGTCGTGATCATCGCCAGCCAGCAGAACACCGCAAGCGTCCACCAGCGGGCCTGGGAGGGGCCAGACGTTCCCATCATCCGTCCCACACTTGGAAAGCGATCACCAGCCGCGGGTTCGGCGCCGCCATCATTTCCTGGACGTACACAAGGGCGACCCGGCCCTGGTCAGTCTTCACACAAAGCCTGTCGCCTTGGCCCAAGTCGGCATGCTTGAACCGGCTCACGCGAGCGGCTCTGTTCCGCAGATGGACACGGCATTCCGCGGCCCCGGCCGGCTGGTCACGAGCGACCTTGACGAAGTCCGGCGCTCCTGAGGCGCTGCTGATGTCCTGGAACTTCAGGATGATATCGGCCGGGCCGCCTTTGCGGCGGTAGCCGATGAGGACCCCGGTCCCACCGTGACCCGGCTCGCCCGTGTCCAGATCGATCTTGTCGAGATGGTTCTTGAAGACACTGGTCGACGGGCGCAGCACGCACCCGCTGCGGTTCTGGACGAGTGGTGACGCAACCGGGCGGCGCTCGTCGCACCTGGCGCCGCGGGCGCCGTGCAGCAGCCCGGCCACCGCGCCTGTCGTAGCGATCACCGCGACGGTCATGCTGAGCAGCACGCTCGCCGTTCTCGTCCGACCTGTTCGGCGTAGGGTCGCGGCCCGTCCGGACGGTTCCATGCCAGCCGCGAGCCGGGATTCATGGCGCTCGTGCCGGAACTGGTACACGCCCCCGACACGCCGTAGCACCGGCCTGCCGTTGTCGTCGCGGAAGGCGCCGTCCAGGAACTTCATCAGATGCAGGGGCAGCCGGCGGAAGCATGCGAGCCAAGTCCGGGTGACCAGGAAGTGCGCCCACGCCGCCTGCGTCGTCCGGTAGACGGCGATGGCGATGCCGATCGTGAAGGCCGCGGCGAAGGGCGGGGGCAGATCGGACGGACGGACGAGGAGCTCAACGGCCAGCGCGGCGGGGAGCCCCGCCAGCAGGCCGCTGACGAGCATGTTCACCAGCACCGCGCGGCGGTCCTGCACCAGAACGCCGGACGGCAGCACGGCCCTGGTGGTGTCGGTCTGGGTATGCAGCCCCGGGATCACACCGATCCCGCTCGCGAACGGGGCGACAACGAGGCCTACCAGCGCGACTGGCCAGGCCGCGGAGAACCCGAAGAGGGCCATGACCGCGAGAGCGAATGCTGACGCGCCGATGATCCCCACCCGCAGTCCGCCCGTAAGCCTATGTAGCAGGGGGCCCGACTTGCGCTTGCGGCGCCACGCCATCACCACCGGTTCGGGTGGGTTCTTAGCGGCCTGCCAGGCAGCGGCGCCGATCGCGGCGGCGGCGACGAGCCCGAGCCCCAGCGCGACGCCACCGAAGTCCTGGGCGGCCCACAGTCCCGCGTCGATCCCGGCTGCCGGTCCGAGTTCGAGACCGACCTCGATGGCGCGGCCCAGCCCGACGCCGGCCATGACCCCCAGGCCGGTCAGCAGTCCGCCGACGGTGGCGAACGCGCCTCCTGTCACGGGCAGCGGGGTGATCCTGGTCAGCTGCCACCAAGCGATCTTGGTGGTCGCCAGGTGCCGCATGGCGAAGGCGAGAAAGCCCAGATAGCGTCGCGCTCGGTCGGCGTCCTCGTCGAACGCGGCGGGGATGAGCTGGTCCAGCAGGCGCTCCTCGACGGCCGCGCGGTCGCCGAGGCCGATCAACTCGTCGGGGTCGTGGGCGCGGTCGGCGTAGATGCTGGCCGCCAGCCAGACCATGAGCGGTGTCGACAGCGCCTCGGCCAGGGGACCCTCGGGGTGCTCCCTCATATGCGCGAACACGCGATCCCACTTGTCCGCCCAGCGCGGCGGCGTCATGTCGCGTAGGTGGCGCTCGATCTCGTCGGAGCCGACGGGGAGGACCTCCAGGACGGGAGCGCCGAGCAGCACCGGGTGGTAGCGTCCGCCCTTCCCTTCCGTCCGAGTGAGCGCCTCCTCATACTCCCGCGCCCGGCAGGTGACGATCACCGGGCGGTCGGCCTCGTTGAGTTGCGACACCGTTCTGGCGGTGGACCCGCCCCAGCTCTCCAAGCCGTCGAGGACGGGCAGCACCCTCCCGGTGCGCACCAAGTCCCGGGCGAGGGCGTGGTCCCCCACGTAGAGCCCGTACTTGTCGACCAGCTGGCCGGCCATCCAGTCGTCCAGCCGCTCCTCACGCAGCTCCCCGTCACCAAGCGACAGCAGGATCGCCACGGGCAGGCGTTTAGCCTCGTCTCGCTCCCCCTCCGGCCGTTTCGCCAGCCATTCGCGCCGTTCCAGTAACGCGATCGCGAGATTCCTGGCGAGCTCCGTCTTGCCCGCACCGCCCTCCCCGAGGATGGCCAGCCGCTGGTGCGGCAGGCGCTCGAACGCATCGATCAGGGGGGCCAGATCGTCGGAGACGAACTCCGAGTTCCAACGCTCGTGGTCCTCCTCAGGAATGACCCCGGGGACGGAATTCTCCACATTTCTGCGACGGGTCCTGGAGAGCCGCAGCGGCAGCGGCTTGATCCGCTTTTGCTGCTCGTCCCTGAGTTGCTCCTTGACCGCACCGGACAGTTCGTCCGCGATCTCGTCGAGTTCCCTGGCGGTAAGGCGGCCCCGGCGACGCCGACGTCGGCCGGGTCCGCGGCCGATCGTCACGTTGAGGAAGGTGATGTTCCTGTTCTTGATGGACAGCCACCCGCTGCTTGCGATGCCGCCGTCGCCGGAGGCCGAAGCGTCTCCGGTGTCACTGGTGTTCATGGTGCGACCTGCCCTGCGGTCATCCCTCCGGCAGCTACGGTCAGCCTTCCTTGACTCCGGTGTTGGCATCACCATCGTCCCCAGCTTCGGCTTCGCCGGTGTCCTCCACTTCGGCCCTGCGGACCGCTGCTGCGGAGCCCATCACGCCGGTGTTGGCGGTCCCACCCGTACCGACGCGCGCCGACCCAGTCCGGGCCACCCGGATCGGCTCGTCGGACCGGGACCGCACCCGGGATCCTGGAAGCGCTGCCCAAATTGTCACCCCCAGGGAGCCGACCGCGACGACGGCGGACACCATGGGGGCGACCTGGGCGGCGTCGTCCCACTGCAGCACCGCGAACAATCCGGTCAGTGCGGTCACCGCCGCACCCGTCAACGCGAGAACCGTATGGCGCATCTTCATCGCGATCACCGTCCAGCAAACATGTCACACCTGGTGGCCTGAATGATCAATTTTGATACCCATTCCTACCATCGACCGAGACGCCCCACCCCTGAATCAAACAGTTGATTTGGTTGGCTTGACGGCCAACTCGATGTTGCACTAACGGACACGAAACGGGAAGATGATCACCTCCGCAACGGAACATCCGCGAGCGCGCTGCACAATTTGCATTTTTGGGCAACCCTAATGAGAGACACGCCAAGGGCGAACTATGCGGAACGACACCAGCCCGCCGTCCTGCGCCGGAACCGTAAGCGCGTGCGGGGCCGACCGCCGGATACCGGTCGGCCCACATCGCCCAGCAGAACCATCCCCGCGCGTGCATGGGGATCGGGTGGCCGTCTCGGGTCACCCAGCAGATGAACCACACACCGTCCAACCCTGACCACTCACCCACCAGTCCCAACACCGCCGGTGCTGCCCGGCGCCGGATGGTGCCGCTGACCGTCTGGCTGCGCTCGGACACCACCGACCCGGCACCGCCCACCACCACAAGCCGCCACGGCGCACCCGCACGCGGGCACGACCCTGACCAGGCCGTCGGTGCGTCCAAGCAGCTCTGCCGGGCGCACTGGTGGTTGCCGCGCCGCCGTCGTATGAGCCCGGCGGGTCGGGAGCGCGGCTGTCCGGCCTGCCGCGCGTGCCGGGCCGACCTGTGGATGCTGGGTGCCGAACAACTCGCGTTGTTCCTGGCCGCGGCGTGGAAGGTGCTGCGCCCCGGTGGTGTCCTGGCGATCATCACCACCGCCCGGCATCAGGCCGGACGCCTCGTCGACCCCGCCCCGCGCATCATCCGCCAGGCCCAGGCCCAGGGGCTGGGGTTCCGGTACGTCCAGCACGTCATCGCGCTGCGCGTCCCCATCGACGGCGACGCCCTTGTCATCCAGGCCGGACCTGCCGACCTGGCAGAACTCCGCGACACCCGCTCCCGCGCGCTGCCGCCGCCCGTCAGCGTCCACGCCGATGTATGCCTGTTCACCAAACCGCAACCAGAGCGCCGGGACCGGCAGGACGGGGACGCCTGATGAACCAGAACGCCCCCACCACACCGATGCGCTCCTCGGTGCTGGCGTCGGTGCTGCCCACCGGGCAACGGCCGTCCCGGCTCCAGCGCCAGGGACGTTACACGCCTGAGTCGATGTGCCACCCCGGCAAGATGCTGCCCGCCATCGCCGCCACCGTCATCGACACCTTCACTCGCCCCGGCGATCTGGTCGTCGACCCGACGTGCGGAATCGGCACCACCCTGGTCGAAGCCATCCACCGCGGCCGCGACGCCGCTGGGGTGGAGTACGAACCCGACTTCGTCCACCTCACCCTGGGCAACCTGCGGCACTCCTACGCCCACGGTGCGACCGGCCGGGCGCAGGTGGCGTGCGGCGACGCCCGCAACATCGCCACCATCTACCGCGCCCTGCACGGCCAAGCCGCGCTGGTGCTCACCTCACCGCCCTACGGCTCCCGCACCCACGGGCACATCCGCACCGGCCGCGACAACGGCGGCGGCAAGATCATCAAACACCACAACCGTTACTCCATCGACCGTGGCAACCTCGCCCACCAGCCGCTCCCGGGCCTGCTGGACGGCTTCGGTCAGATCCTGACCGGCAGCGCCGCCCTGCTCCGGCCAGGGGGCGTGATCGCGGTGACCGTCCGCCCCATTCGCGTGTAAGGGGCGCTGATCGACCTGCCCGGTCAGGTCATCGATACCACGAACAACAACGGTCTCACCCTCGTCGGGCGGTGCGCCGCACTGCTCGCGGGGCTGCGTGACGGTGGCCTGGTCAATCGGGCGTCCTTCTTCCCGATGCGGGAAACCCGCCGGGCCCGCGAGCGTGGCATCCCCGCCTGCGCCACCGCCCACGAAGACCTCCTGCTCCTCAAACCCGCCACCGACCCGGCGGAGGCGAGCCGATGACCGCGAACCGACACGGCAAGCGCGCAGGACGCGACCGGGTGCTGGAGGTACTGGCCATCCTCCAGCTCGGCTTGTATGGACGGTGCGGACGCGCCCGTTTCCAAATCCGCCGCACCGCACGCTGCGCTGCTCGCATCGCCGTACCCGGTATCCGGCTGCGCGCCTACTGCTGCAGCGGAGCCTGGCACCTGACCAGTGTGAACAGTCACCAGCACATCGGCCCGCCCGTCACACTTCCGCCGCGGTCCACGCGCGGCAGGGCGAGCCTTGACCAGCGCGCACGAGACGAGCGTGGATGTCTGCGGTCCCGGAACCGACGACCGCGCTGATCGGCATGGAACGGCGGGGACGTCCGGGCGCCGGGACGGTCCTGACCCGCTGGAGAAAGCCCATGCCAATTGGCTCGCGCCATTCTCTCGTGCGTTTCGCCGGGGAGTGCGCGGTGAAGGCCGGGCTGACTGCGGCGGAAATCCGTTCGCTGCCCGCCACCATCGATCTGGTCACCGCAGGACGCGTGTTCGGTGTCGGGCGCACCAAGGCCTACCAACTCGCCCGCACTGGACAGTTCCCGTGCCGGGTGCTGCGGGTCGGCCGCAACTACCGGGTGCCCACCGCCGAACTGCTGACCGTCCTTGGCCTGGCTTCCACGGTTCCAGACCAGATGGGCGGGCTGCCCGAACACAAGGAGACCAACTGAATGGCCGCCCAAGGAAGCACCTTCAAGACCTGCGGATGCCGCGACGAAGACGGCAAGAGACTCGGGAAACGCTGCCCCAGGCTGCGCCGCGCCAACGGCCGGTGGAACAGCGGCCACGGCACCTGGAACTACCAGCTCGAACTTCCGCCCACAGCCGCGGGAGCCCGCCGCCGCCCGCTTCGACGCAGCGGGTTCTGCACCCAGGACACCGCCGAGGCCGAGCTGACCAAGGCCAAGGAACTACTGACCATCGCCGGTGACGACGAGACCGCGCGGGTGCAGATCGCCGACCTGATCACCACGACCGTCCGGGCGACCAAGGCGCTCCCCGAGCCGGAGACGGTGCGGCGCAAAGTCCGCACCGGCCACGACCTTTCCCACTCGATCACAGTCGGGGAGTACCTGGACACCTGGCTGGCCGGACGCCGCAACCTGCGCGAAGGGACCCGCCGCAGCTACGCCCAGCACATCCGCCTGTACTTCAAACCCCACCTCGGCCACATCCCGCTCGACCGGCTCCGCGTCCAGGACGTCGACCGCGTCTTCGACGCCATCGACGAACACAACGCGCAGGTCGTCCGCGCCCGACAGACCGGCGACCTGAGACTGTGCGCCAAGGTCAAGGGCCGCCGGGTCGTCAGCCCGGCCACCAAGCAGCGGATCCGCGCCACCCTGCGCGCGGCGCTGAACAAGGCGATCAAGGAACGGATCATCGAGGTCAACGTCGCCTCCCTGATCGAACTCGCGTCCGGGAAGGCGCCCAAGGCGCTGGTGTGGACCGACGAACGCATCACCCAGTGGGAACGCGACTTCGCCGCCCACATCCAGCAGATGAACGCCCGCCGCACCCGCCAGGCCCGCCTCGAACCCCACAAGCGGATCGGAGAGCACATCAACCGGCTCGACGCCTACGCCGGTGCCCCACGGCCCTCCAAGGTCATGGTGTGGACCCCGGCCCTGACCAAACGATTCCTCGACCGGGCCAGGCAACACCGGCTGTACGCCCTGTACCACCTGATCGCCTTCCGCGGCCTGCGACGCGGCGAGGCGTGCGGGCTGCGCTGGGCCGACGTGGACCTGACCGGCGGGACCGCAACGATCCGCTGGCAGATCACCCAGATCGGCCGCGAAACCTTCCACGGCAAACCCAAGACCGACGCCGGAGAAGCCAGCATCGACCTTGACTCCACCACCATCAAGGAACTACGCGCCCACAAAGCACGACAGAACACCGAACGCCTCGCCTCCGACACCTGGACCGAGACCGGGTTCGTCTTCACCACCCCGGCCGGTGAACCGGTGGAGCCCAACCAGGTGACCGAGCAGTTCCTGCAACTGTCCATGGAAGCCGGACTGCCACCGATCCGGCTGCACGACCTGCGGCACGGCGCCGCCACGTTCCTGCTGGCCGCCGGATACGACATGAAGGTCGTCCAGGAGACACTGCGGCTGTCGTCACTGGCGATCGCCTCCGACATCTACACCAGCGTCCTACCGCAACTCGCACGCCAGTCCGCCGAGGACGCCGCCGCCATCGTCCTCAAAGCAAAATGATCCACCGGACGCGTCACGAGATCGCGTAGCGAACCGGTCCGACACGGTAAGTCAGCCGCCGAACACGCCACGCAGCGCGGAAACGCAAGTGGCCCGGTGGATCCTGTCCTCCGGAGGCCGTCGGCGGCCTTCGGCGTCAATCCGGACCGGTTTCCGCAGCAGCTGCTGCGGTTGACGGGCCCGCCGGGCGCCGGAAGGTCTCTCTCCCCGCGCTCGCAGAAGATCCTTCACCACCCCTGGGGTCGTCGTGGCGGCCGCCGCGAGTTCACGGCGGCGATTCGCCTTCATGCCTTCCTGCTGTCGGTCCTGCGGTTCTGTCCGTGCGTCGCGGTCTGGTACCGGAGTCCACCAGGATGGGGTGGTCGTGATCGACCGACTGGTCCAGCGGAGGAGCGTCATGAAGATCACCCGATACAACCCCCGCGCCGTGTTTGCGCCCGCCGGCGGCTACAGCATGGGGCTGGAGGTGGCCGGGTACGACCGGCTGCTCTTCATCAGCGGTCAGGTGCCGACGGGCCTCGACGGGATCGTGCCCGCCGGGTTCGAGGCACAGTGCGAGCAGGCGTGGCAGAACGTTCTGGAGGTGTTGACGTCCGCTGGCCTGGGCGTCGGTCACCTGGTCAAGGTCACCACGTTTCTGACTGACAAGCGCCAGGCGGCGGCCAACCGTGCGATCCGCACCCGCTTCCTCGGTGACGCTCGTCCGGCGTCCACCGTGATGATCGCCGAGACCCTCGACTCGGAGTGGCTGCTGGAGATCGAGGCTGTCGCTGCTAAGTGATCCACGGAAGGTGGGCAGGGGCTCGACTAGGTCCGGCCCGGCGGATCATCCGACAGGGCAAGCGATCACGCAGGGCCTCGGGCATCGCGAGGACTGGGACCGCACCTGTCACGTAGTTGGACTCTCGCCCAGCACAACTCACTCCCGGACACATGCACCCGTGGGTCGGAAACAACATCCGCTCATGCCGAGAAGCGGACCTTGGGCGTCGAGTCATGTCCACCAGGGCCCTCGGCGTCGCCATCGCGGACGGCGAGGGCACGGTGCTCATGTGGGGTTGGAAACTGAAGAAAGCCGAAATACTCTCTCGGTAGAATGAGGAGTGTGCTCGTCGTACTCGAAGCTGACGTGCGCCAGGATGTACTCGATCCGACTCGAAATCTTGGTGACGTAGGTGATGGTCTGGCTGACTTCGGGTTCTACGAAGATGAAGTTGAGATTCCGCGGAATGACAGCTGCATCGTCAATGACCGTCATCGGAAACTCGAGTCGAGGCTCATTTCCCTGCCAAAAGGCGAGAGGGTGGTCCCTTTCGATGCCCAGAACTCGCAGTACGATTGCATTGAATCGCCAGTCGACAAGTCCCCGATTTTGGATCGTCAGAATGAACTCTGCTAGGTAATGCTCAGATACCTGGCCATGGACCCGGCAGTCGATGGCAAGCTCTATGTGGGGATTGTCCTCTCGATGCCTGCGTCGAAGCTCGTCCTCACGCTGCTGCACCTGCTTACGGATCTCGTCGTCTCGCTGCTGTCGCTTCTCAAACTGTTCCTCGTCTCGCCGCCTGAACAGCCACGAAAAGTACAACGTAACCGCAGTGACCACGACGGTTGCGGCGATCGCCGAGAGTGCGATCCAGTCTGCAGGAGTCATCTTCGCGTCCAGTCTGGCCAGAGGGAGCAGATGAGTATGCCGTAGAAGTCGAAGGCGCCATCCGCGCCGTCCGGGGCGGCCCGCGGGATCCACTTCGGACAGTCTGCGCCATCGCCGGGCCGACTGACAACTGCCAGACCACTCACCAGAAGGAATACCGCAGTACCTGCTCATCGGGAGAACTCTAAGAAACGTTTGCCCTGCGCGCGGCCTGGTCTCGCCAGGTCTTGTACCGCAGGCACACTGCGACGAATGATCCAGAACCTGTTCTCGGATTTCCTTGGAACCTACTCTTCTGCCGCGAACTGGGTGCTGATAGCGATCTTGATGCCTTGTGCTTATGCCGATGAGTAGGTGCGAAATCTGACGACGGCTATGCCGCGTCCCCGGGGTTAACGCCAGGGCATGTGCTGTAGGCACCAGGTATTGCCGTCGGGGTCGGCGAAGTACGCGTAGAACACTCCGCCGAGGTCCTCGACCTCGCTGATCTCGACGCCGCGTTCGACGAGTTCAGCGCGGGACGCCTGGATGTCGGCGACCACCAGGTGCAGACCGCGCAGTGTTCCCGGAGGCATGTCGAGGGTGGGGAGACCTTCGGCGAGGGTGATCGAGCATGCCGAACCGGGTGGGGTGAGTTGGACAATGCGGATACCGGGCTTGGGGTTGACGTCGACGTCGAGGCGGAATCCGAGCTGGTCCTGGTAGAAGGCTTTGGCTCGTTCGATATCGGTGACCGGTACCGGCACTAGCTCCAGCAACAGCTTGCCGGGCGGCACGGGTGGGTTGCCGGAATCCTTGGGGATCTCGTTGGCGGGGGTGGGCGTGTCGGTCATGGATGGTGCCTTTCGTGGATGAGGGTGGCGAGTAGGGCGGCAAGACGGTCGTATCCTTCGCCGGCGCCGAGTTCCATCGGGCTGCGCACGACCGCGTCGCGGATCTCGGACGAGGAATATCGCGCGGTGACGGTCATGGCGGTGTGTCCGTCTGTCTCGTCCAGAACGGTGGTGACCAGTGCCTCACCGTCGGCCTAGTCACGGTGGATCTCGGTCTGTATGAGGCGGACCGGCGGCACGACCTGGCGGAACAGCCCGTGGAGTTCCATCTCGGCGCCGGCCGGGCCGGTGGAGCCGAACCGCCAGGCACCGCCGGGGCGCGGGTCGACCTCACAGACGGTGAGCCGCCAGCCGCGGCGCCGTGCCAGCGGCGGAGCAGTTCCGGTTGGGTGAGCGCGGCGAAGACCAGCGGCGCGGGAGCGGCGAATGTGCGGGTGAGGACGAGGTCGGTGGTCCCGGACGCGACGACCCGCAGCCCGAGGCCGGGGTGTGGAGAGGTCACGTTTCGCCGTCCTGCAGGTCGCCCAGCAGGGCATCCAGTCGCTGGTAGCTCGTTTCCCAGTAGTCGCGGTAGTCGGCCAGCCAGTCCGTGGCCGTCCTGAGCGGTTCGGCCACCAGCCGGCACGGCCGGCGTTGCGCGTCGCGGCCGCGACTGACCAGGCCGGCTCGTTCAAGCACCCGCAGGTGTTTGGAGACGGCTGGCTGGCTCATCGCGAATGGCGCGGCCAGCTCGGTGACCGTGGCATCACCGGTCGCGAGCCGGGCCAGGATGGCCCGCCGGGTGGGGTCGGCCAGTGCCGCGAACGTCGCGTCCAGCGAGTCGCTTGCCACCATGTCGATAACCCTCCGGTTCGATAACCTGATGGTTTTATATGTGCTAGAGTCCGGGTTTGTCAAGATCGCGAACGCTCTGGGGGCACCATGGGAAAGGTCTTCACACAGGCGTCGGTCTCGCTGGACGGGTACATCTCCGGGCCTGGCCAGACAGGGTTCGACCGGCTGTTCGCATGGTGCACGGCCGGCACCGTCGCTACCCCCACGGCCGATCCGGACCGGCTGACCTACCTCACCTCCGAGGCGACCGCCCGGTACCTGCGTGAACTCCAAGAGCGGATCGGGGCCTGTGTCGTCGGCCGCAACCTGTTCGACCTCACCGCGGGTTGGAATGGGCGGCACCCGAGCGGCGTGCCGGTGTTCGTCGTCACCCACCGTCCACCGCCGGCCGGCTGGGAGGCCACGACGTCGTTCACGTTCGTCAGTGACGGCGTGGAGAACGCGATCGCGCGGGCCCGTGAGGTGGCAGGGCATCGCGACGTCGGTGTCGGCCCCGGCGGCACCGTGGCCGACGCGCTGAGGGCCGGCCTGCTCGACGAGCTGCGGATGGACATCGTGCCGGTGGTTCTCGGCGCCGGTACACCCATGCTGACCGGGCTTGGCGACACAGCGCCGATCGACTTCGCCCCGGCGGAGATCATCGAGGGGATCGGCGTGACTCACCTGATCTATCGCCGTGCGACGCAGAACCTCAGGTAACGCCAGACACCACCCAAAGACACACTCTCATGCCGCGAAGCATGCGCTGCCCTGCCGCCCGGAGGCGTAGCTCGCACCGGACAATTTCGTCGAGCTGCGCCACCTCGCGCCAGACCCGCCGTTCATTCCCGTCCTGCAGGCTGGACCAGCGATGGGTGTGTTGACCGGACCAGAGAGCTCGTGGCCGCTTGCTTTGGGGCTCGTCTGCTCGTGGCCGAGCCAGTTTTTGATCACCATCCGGCGGTAGGCGGCCAGACAACGAACTGATATGGGCGCTCGACCAGTTAGAGGAACTACCCACGGGCGAAGAAGGCACCAGCGCGTGGGGGAAGACCGTAGTAGCCGCTTGGCTCCTCATGCAGCAACCCCTTGCTTCTCAAGGAACCGAGCGTGCGCTGCGCCCTGCCCGCCGACGGCTGAGCAAGGCGGGATTACCGGCCAGCGACGTTCGTCTGATCCGCGTCCGGCGACCCGAACACCGCCCGGCCTCAGCAGGAAGCGGGCAGAGTGGCCGGGCTTACTCGGTTCGCTGGTGGGTGGAGGGTCAGTGGCGCCGTTACCACTGCGGCCCCGCAGGTGAACGCATCGAACGCCGCCGGATCAGCCCCTACCTCGCCGGCCCGGACGACAAGCCCGTCCGTGGCACCGAACGGGTAAAGGTCTGGGACCGCTGAAACCCGTGAGCACGTGCGCGTAGGGAGGCACTACCGAGGTCGCGGTAAAGCATCGACCAATCTGAGTGGTGAAGCCTCACCTGGATGATTGCTCCGCTCAGAGAGTACGAGAGTGCTGATGGGCTTGCGCGAAGTTAGTTCTGTTCTCTGTAAGTGCAAGGCCGCGCTGGTTCCCCGGTGTCAGGGCCATTCTTATCTCCGGGTTGCACGGTCGGGTCAGGCCAGGACGCGGAGCTCGGGGCAGTAGTGCGCGAGGAGAACTCGGGTGAGCTGCTCGCCTCGGATCGTCAGGTGGTGGAAGTCCTCGGCCGGGACGGCTCGGAAGTTGGTCGGGTAATTGACGACCTTTTCGCGCGATACGTAGTCGGCGACTGGGACGGGCAGGTTGCGGTCTTGCATTGCAAGGTAGGCGTGCAGAAAACCGCGGATCGTGCCGTGCTGGGCGGCCAGGTTCAGTTGTGCGCGGGCGGCGTCTTGGGTTTTGTTGTAGGTGATGTCGAAGCTACGGGCTAGCCGGGGCAGTAGGTATGGGGCGCCGTGCTTGGACTTGCGGCCTCGTCCGGCGTCGATGGCGAAGACGTAGTCCAGGTCATACACGTGGTCGGTATGGGCACGTGAGCGGCCGGGTTGCAGGGCGCTCAGGCCCAGATTGTCGTAGACACCGCCGTCGGTCATCGCGACCGTGTGGGAAGCGGCGTGTCCGTAACGATCCTGGAACGCATAAGTCCTTACAAGAGATGGCAGGAGGATTGGAAATGCCGCGGACGCGGCCACGGCGTCGGCGACCGGGATCGGCCCGGTGATGCGCCCGATGGCCGAGCAGGCGCTGACTTGGCTGCCGAACCGGACGGCGTTCGTAGTGATCAGATCGGTCGCGGTAATGACCGTGGCCAGGTGTGGATGGGTGACGTCGGTAATGTCCCGGGAGCCGAAGGGGCGCGCCTTGAGGGCGGCGACCAATGCCTCTGTCCGGGCATGCGTGCGGAGCCTCCGTCCGGGAAACCCGGGAACCGCTCGGATCTTGCCGGCAATGCCGTTGATCACCCGCCGGGGTGCAAGTGCGCGTTCGGCGATTTCTCTTTGAAGACCCTGCTGGACCAGAGCGGTGACCTCGTTGTCGAACTCGTCGAAGTCGGCGGGGCCGTAGGCCCACATTGCGGCGAGGAGGCTGCCGCCGCTGATTCCGGAGACGACCCTGACTCGAGCAAGCAGACCGCAGTCGTGCAGGGCGCGCATGGCGCCCAAGCCGAAGGCAGTCGCGCGGAAGCCGCCGCCGGACAGGGCGAGCCCGATCACGGGTCTGTCTTTCATCCGCGCCTCCATGGCCATCTGAGGCGGCGTCTTTGTGGTTGGTCGGCCTCGCCTTTCATGGGGTAGGTGTAGCCGCCGGTGAAGTAGCGGCCGGGAGTCCGATCGGCCTGAGCTGGTCGATGCTCGGTGTCGGCTGACCGGTGCTTCTGCACGATCCTGGCGTAGAGGTGTGGAGCGCCGGTGCCGTCTCTCCATGCGTTCCAGACAGGTTCGGGCCCGCCGAGGATCAACATCAGGGCCCGCCGGTTGCCTCCGGCCAGGGAGGTGATGGTCGCCATCCCCGCTTCATCGATGGTGCTCGGTCGTGCCCGCCCGTAGGGGTGGGTGTGCCACATTCCGGCGAAGGTCGTGAGTCCCCTGGTGCGTCGGTTGTGGTGGTCGATGATTTCCTGGGCTCCGGCGGTCCCGTGCTCGAAGTACGCCTCCGACAGGAGGCTGTCAGGTGTAGGGCCGGTGGCGACGTCGATGTGGACGACGCCGACCGCGTCGTCGAAGGCGCCTAGGAGCATTCCACCGGTCTCGATCCCGGGGCCGCGGACGCGGGCGCCGCGACGGGTCTCGATCCGCATCTGGGTGAGGGCGTCCGCGCAGATCCTCACCTCATAGCCCGATTCGATGTCCAGGCAGATTAGATCGTCATCCCAGGTGAGGAGGGGGAAATCAGCGTGGGCCCGTGCGCCGGCGGATGGCTGGTGCACCGCTGCGGCCGAGAAAAGTGGAAATGCCAGGCCAGGCATACCTGGAGATCTCCTTCAGTTTCGCCAGTTCCATCACTGGGAAACAGGGGTTGGGGACGCTACTCAAGCCGAACCCTGAGCGTCCGGTGCTCATCACTGACCTCCACCTGCTACGTGCCTACGTCATGACCTCCGACCGCCATGGTCGTACCGACTTCGTGCTGGGGCTGGGGGACGCGGTGGACTTCCGGGTGCGCAACCACGGCACTGCGGTGTTCCTCGACGTCAGGCATTGGTAGGCGCCCGCTGATCTTTAGGCTGCCTCCGGTGGGGCCTGATCGCCGGGTCGGTGATCGGGTCGTTCGACGAGTTTGCCGTTGACGAACACCGCGTCGGCGCGGACGAGGGCGACCAGGTGGGGTGCGTTGACCAGGCGCCGGCGGGTCTGGGCGGACTCGATGAGCTTGAAGGCCATGGCCAGGCCGGCGGCGCGGGAGCCGGGGCCCTTGGTGACCTTGGCGCGGTGCCGGACGGTGGCGAAGGTCGACTCGATGGGGTTGGTGGTGCGCAGGTGCCGCCAGTGCTCGGCGGGGAAGTGGTAGAAGGCCAGTAGTTCGTCCAGGTCATCGACGACCTTGGCGACGGCCTTGGGTACTTGGCGCCGTAGGCGGCCTGGAACGCCTTTCACCGTGGCCAGGGCGTGGTCGCGGTCCTCGGCGTTCCAGATCTCGGCCAGGTGTTTCCTGGCCGCGGGATGTGCCGACTTCGGCAGGGCCGCCAGCACGTTGGCGATCTTGTGAAACCAGCAGCGCTGTTGTCTGGTATGCGGGAACACCTCGCGCAGCGCACCCCAGAACCCCAGCGCGCCGTCCCCGACGGCCAGCACCGGGGCGCGCATCCCACGCCGAGCGCGGTCACGCAGCAGGTCGGCCCACGACTCGGTCGATTCGCGGTACCCGTCGGCCAGCGCGATCAGCTCTTTGCGGCCGTCGGCGCGGACCCCGATCATCACCAGCAGGCACAGCTTGTGCTCCTCCAGGCGGATGTTGACGTGGATCCCGTCGGCCCACAGGTAGACGTAGTCGGCCTCGGACAGGTCCCGGGCGGCAGGATCGCCGAGGAGAACCGTCTGCGCTGGCCGGTGACCGGGTCGGTGCGCTTGTCGTTGACCCGCGGCGCCTGCACCTCGACGGCCCCGGCGCTGGTCAGCACCTCGCGTGCCTGGTGGTAGCCGTTACGCACCACCAGGCGGCGCCCGTGCTCGTCGCGCTGGTCGACGAACTGGGCGATGTAGGCGTCGACCTCGACCTGCAACGCCTCGGCCAGCATCCGCCGGGCGCCCTCCCGGACGATCTCATCGATCAATGACGACGGACGGGCCAGGCCACCCTGATCGCGGTCGGAAGGGCCGGGGACCACGGTGAGCATCGGGGTGTGCCTTCCCGACCGGCGCTGCAACGCCGGCCTGCTTGGAGAACCTGTTAAGTGATCCGGGAAGGTACACCCCCTTCCCGGTGATCTACAGGTATCAAGCATTGCTCAACCCGATCCACAGGTATTGACTGTTCCTCTCCTCTCGCCTGATCCACGACTACGCGCCTTCGCCCACCACGCGTACGGCGAACCGTCTGCGGGATGACCTTCTCCTCTGATCAGGTGGTCCATCAGGTCCACGCGGTCTAGCGTGTCGGTGATGGATCACGTGATTCGGCGATCGGGGGGGCCGTGGAGCTGCGTCAGATCGAGACCTTCCTCGTGCTGGCCGTCGAACTGCATTTCGGTCGGACCGCGGAGCGGTTGCGGCTCAGCCAGGGCCGGGTGAGCCAGACGATCCAGGCACTCGAACGTGAGGTCGGAGGGGCCTTGTTCGAGCGCTCGAACCGTGTGGTGCGGCTCACGAGGCTGGGCGAAGAGTTTCGCAAGGGTGCTGAACGCATCAGCGAGGACGTGGCGGCCACCTTGCGCGCTTGCCGGTCTCTCTCGCGGGGCGACGGGTGGCGGTTGCACATCGGATACTCGAGCTCGGTCGGGCTCGAGTTCGTGGCCGAGCTGGTCGGCGCTTTCGAGTCGGCGTATCCCGACAGCGTCGTCGTGTTCAACTCGATGGGTATCCGGGTGGCCAACCCCGCCGAGTCGTTGATCCTCGACCAGAGACTGGACATCGCCCTGCTGTGGTGCCCGGACAGTGACGGGAGCCTGCTCAGCAGTCCGGCTCTCAGCGTTGGCACAGCGATCGCCGAGGATCCGAGAGCTGTGCTGGTTCCCGCAGACCACCGTCTCGGCGGACGGGACGCGCTCATGCTGGACGATCTGGTCGGCTGCAGGATCCTCAATCCGGGTGGACAGATGGTGCCCGGGTTGCGTGACGCCTGGGCGCCGCGGCGTACGACATCGGGCCAGCGACTGGAGTACACCGCGAACGACCTGGCGGACATGGTAGGCCGGCCGGAGGTCAACGTCACCGACATCTACCCGCTCGTGCTTGCCGGTCGTGGCTTGCATTTCACCGTGAAGTCTGTGCTGGACCGCCTTCCCTGCCCGGGGCTGGTCGCCTTGCCGGTCGTGGACATCCCGCCGGCCGTGTTGGTGCCGGTGTGGCGTACCGCTACCGACAACGACGGCATACAGGCATTCATTGACGTAGCGTGTAGTTTGCGTGGTGATGCTTCCGCATTGAAATTACGCCCCAGTCGGCCAGCAGCGCCTTGGCGATGTGCGTGAGTGGAAGTCGCCGATCGGCTGGCCCACTGTTCCCGCTGCTTGGCATACTTCACCGGCAGCGCAAAGCATTCCTCGACAACGCCCAACGCCATCGCGACGACACCGAAGCGCTCGGTCGCGAAATTAGCGCGGAGCGCGGGCGCCGTCCGCCGGCCCGAGCAGTCGGTGCGGGCCGAGGCGGACGTTAGTGCTCCAGAGCTTCATGGGCAAGAACGGGCATCAGCGACCTCATCCTCCAGCACAGGAGCACTTTTCCCTGTCGCGACACGACCCTCAATCAAGATTGTCATGAATGCTCAGGGCAAGCCCGAGTTTTCCGCCAGGAGCAGCGCCGTCTCAAACGACCTGCGGAGGCCCGCCGGTCCGCAGGCGTGCATGTAGCCGGCAGCGGCGCACATTCCTCGATTAGCATTACTAATGGCATCATTCGGAATTGGTACTTGTATGCTCTACGGCAAGGTTGCCATACTGCTGAGCGGCTGCCATTTGACTGCTTTACCGGAACTGTGATTCAGGCGCAGTACATGTGACGTGTTCATGGCCAAGTCACAACACCTACGACGAAGGTGATCTGCCACCCGACTGCGATCCCGCCGCGCTGACGCATCTTGTCGTCGCGCTCATGGACGGCATCGCCGTGCAGGCCGACAGTGGTTGGAAGGAAGACCTGTGCGCGATCGCCGGGCTTCCCTGAGCACTTGGCCGACCTTCTGAACCCTTTTCGACGGCGCCGGAAAGATGCGAGGCTGGATGAATTTCACTGAGATCACCTCGGTGGACCTGGTCAGGGCGGCCGGCGGGGAGACGGCGCCGCGGGAGCCGCTCGACCTCGCTGGTGCGGACGCCGTCCGCGGCTGGATGAACTTCGCTGTCGAGCCCTTCGGGAATTCGACATCCTCTGGGGTAGAGAGCATCCCACCCGGCTTCAACGACATTTCTGTGGACAGGGTGCTCCTCGACTCAGCGGGGACCCCAGGACGGTTCCGCCCTCGAACGGATGTCCACGAGAAGATCCATGCCGCCAGCAAACGTAGGCATCCGCCGTGGGGCGGGTTGATGAGCGTTCACCAGGGAAATCAGGTGTCCGCTTCGCCAGTCACATAAACACCCCGACGATCTCGGAAAGTCGTATTGTCGAGCGGCTGCGTCCACTCCGTGGTGCACAGAAGAGCGAAGTGAGGATCTCATGGAATTTCGAATCCTGGGGCCGCTGGAAGTGCAGGTGGTTCGGCGGGTCCAAGGAGATTTTCCCCCTAGATTGGCGACCTTATTATCGGGGCTACTGCTCAATGCGAACCGCATCGTACTGACCGAGGAGCTCATCGATCAGGTCTGGGGCGACGCCATGCCCGCCAAGCCGATGGTCGCCCTTCAGATGGCCGTCTCCAGGCTCCGGCGGATGCTGCGCTGCGAGACCTCTGGAGGGGCGCGGATCATCACGCGGCAGTCCGCCTACCTCCTGTCCGTCGAGCCCGACAGGCTCGACCTGGCGAGCTTCGACAGGTTGGTCCGGCAGGCAAGGTTGGCCGCTGCCGACGACCCGGAAGCCGCCGTCATGTTGTACCGGCAGGGGCTCGGATACTGGCGCGGTCCCGCGCTGGCCGATGTGAGCCTGGGATCGGCGTGGCGAGCCATGGCGCGTCGGCTCGACGAGCGGCGGCTGCGCGCCCTGCATGATCGCATCGAATTGGACATGTCCCTGAACCGCCATTCCGGCCTGGTGCCGGAGCTCACGAGTTTGACCGGTGTCTATCCGTTCGACGAGCGGATGTACCACCACTTGATGATCGCCCTGTACGCGACCGGTCGGCGGGCGGAGGCCCTGCAGACTTATGGCAAGGCGCGTTCGGTGCTGGTGAGCGACCTTGGCATCGAGCCGGGGGAGAAGCTTCGCACGCTTCAGCGGATCATTCTTTCCAATGAACACGCGACCATCCGGGCTCATCAGCTCATCGAATGAGCGGCGCTGTTAGGTCGCTGTTAGGTCGCGGTTGTCAGCATCGGCCACGCTAGCAGTGGTCGCATTCCCCTAGCGCCGCGAGGAGGTGACTATGTCCGTCAAGGAACTGTTGGCCGCCGAGGTCGACGGGCTGGGTGAGCTCGACTCGATCGAGGTCATCTCGGTCCCCAACGAAGAGGTCGGTACTTTGGTGACCGACTACACGACGATCGGTTCGGTCGTGTGGATGTGCAGCTGCGAAACCTACTGTTGCTGCTCCAGTTGACACTGACTGAACTCGTCTCAGTCGGGTTCGGGCGCTGCCGCATGTCGGCAGCGCCCGTCCGCAGCGGCCGACAAGAGGGAAAATGATCGTTGCGAATGAGAACACCATCGTCAGGAAGGCATATTTCGCAGGCACGCATCGTGTTCGACCGCCGACCGAGACCTTGGCGTGGATTCAGCCCCGGCTGGCCGAGTTCGGGATAACGCGGGTCGCCGACGTGACATGGCTGGACGATATCGGGATTCCCGTTTATCAGGCCATCCGTCCGAATGCGCGCACCCTTTCGGTATCGCAGGGGAAGGGACTGGACCGCGATTCGGCCAAGGTGTCGGCGGTCATGGAGTCCATCGAGTTGTGGCACGCCGAGAGACTGGAGCGCCCCGATCGGCTTGTGGCGACCCCGGAAGAGGTGGCCGACGATCTCGGCTACGTCCCCGACGAGCTGGCCCTCCATCCCCGGCACTGCCTCAATCGCGCTACCCGGATCGAGTGGTGGCCGGCCCGCCGGCTGATCGACGGCGCCGAGTCGCTGGTCCCGTTCGACTGCCTGGACCTTGATGGCAGGGTCCGCCCACGGTGGCGGCCACCGGTCTTCATGAGCAGCAGCAACGGACTCGCCAGCGGCAACACTGATGGCGAGGCGATCCTGCACGCGTTGTACGAGGTCATCGAACGCGACGCGGTCAGTCGTGCGCAGCGGAAGGGGGCTGGACAGGTCGTAGATCCGGCGTCGGTATCCGGCCGGGGACGCGACCTGCTGGAACGCTTCTCAGCGGCGGACGTCCGGGTGCGGATGGAGCTGTTGCCCACGCCCGTGGGAACGCCCTGCTTCGGCGTCGTGATCTGGAGCGAGACGTTCCCCGTCCCGTTCACCGGTCACGGCTGCCACTCCGACCGGGAAGTGGCCCTGTGCCGCGCGCTGACCGAAGCCGCCCAGTCGCGGGTCACGGTCATAGCGGGCGCCCGGGACGACGTCGGCACGACCCAGTACCAACGCGCCAGGAACGTGCGCTTCGGCATGCGACCGGCTCCGCGGCGTACCACGTCAGGCCCCGGACGGACTCCGGCCGTCGATTTCCAGCGGATCGCGTCGGCGGATTTCCTGGACGTGGGCGAGGAGATCGAGAACGCGACGCGTCGCGTCGTCGCGGTCACCGGCCGGTCCCCGCTCGTTGTGGACCACACCCGTGCCGACGTCGGTGTTCCCGTCGCCCGGGTCGTCTGCCCGGGCCTGGACTTCCCCGGTCATCCCTGAGTGAGGCGCCATGAAACGTCACTTTCTCTTCGTTGGCCCGACGCTGCCCGGCTTCCGCGCCGGGACACCGGCGGATGCGCGGGATGAACCGCGACCGGGTGATGGGCTCCGGGTGCTCCCGCCGATCTCGGCCGGTGATCTTCTCCGGCTTCGGCCGGTGGAGGGCGATGTCATCGGGATCGTGGACGGCTACTTCCATCAGGACCGCGCGGTCCGGCACAAGGAGATCCTCGCCGTGATGGCCCGCGGCGTGCACGTGCTCGGAGCGTCGAGCATGGGCGCGCTCAGGGCGGCGGAACTCGACGCCTTCGGCATGCGGGGCGTCGGGCGCGTGTATCGGGCGTACCGCGCGTCCGAGATCGAGGCCGACGACGAGGTCGCCTTGGTGCACGGACCGGCCGAGGGCGGGTACCACGCGATGTCCGAACCGCTGGTCAACATCAGGGCGACACTCGCCGCCGCCGTCGAGGCGGGGGCAGGCGACAGGCGGACGGTCGACCATCTGCTGGAGAGGCTGCGTACCGTCCCGTACGCGCAGCGGGTGTACCAGCGGTTCGGCGAGATCGCCGGGACCGATGAGCGTTCGCGGGGGGAACTCGCCGAACTCGGCGCGTACTGCGCGCGCCATCGGGTGGACGTCAAGCGGGACGACGCGCTGCTCCTGGTCGACGAGATGGCGCGCCTCGACGCGTCGGCCCCGGCGGCACGGCCCGCGGTGAACCGGACCCTGTTCCTCTTCATGTGGGAGCTCGGCGCCCGTGGCTGTTCCGCCCAGATCAGGGAGAACCCGGGCCCCGCGGCATTTCCGCCAGGCGACCTTGAGGCACTGCGCGTCCTGCAGATCTTCGGCGGCGACTATCCCCGTTTCCATCGCCACGTCGTCCTGCGGTGGCTGGCGGCGCAGCGGGACGGCGGCGGTCGGCCCGCCGCGAACACCGCCGACGCCGACGCCGACACCGTGGACCGGACGGCCGACGCCATTGCTCATGGAACCGAGACGGGCGTCTACCCCGCGCCTGCGGAAGGCGGGGATTTCGGGTTCCTCGACCGGTGGCTGACCGGCGCGGAGCGGCGGGAGGAGGCTCTGGAGGAGCAGCTTGCCCGGTTCCTGGTGCGCAGCTTCGAGATCGCGCCCGGCATCGCCTGGGAGGACCTCCTCATCGACCGGCTCGAAGGAGGAGCCGCCCTCGAACGGGCCACCGGGGTCGCCAGGGCGGCCGCGGACCTGTACGACGAGGTGCTCCGGCACGATCCGCGCTACGACCACTCGTTGCTCTCAGCCGACCGGATCGAGGCCTTCCTGCGCGAGTACTGGGGCGTGACGGACGATGCCGACGCCGAGTGCCGGGCGATGGACCGCGGCTTCGGCACGTTCGGCAAGGCGGTCGAGTCCGCCCGGCCGTTCTATCTCCTCGCCCGCCATGACCCGCGGAAGGTGGAGGTGGATCTCACATGCATGTCGTCATCGTGATGTGGGACCTCACCAGGTCCGGGCAGTCGGTGCGCAGCCTTCGCGAGTACCTGCGTGACTACGCGGTGGACGCGTTCACCCAGCTCAGTGGTGCCCGGCTGAAGGTCTGGTTCGGCGACGAGACGCGCCGGGTCTGGGGCGCGGTCTACCTCTGGGAAGGCGCCGGCCGGGTGCGGGGCGCGCCCGCCCCCAGCAGGGCGACCGAACTTATCGGCTACCCGCCGACGTCGGTCGGCACGTTCGAGATCGAGGCGGTCTCCGGAGATCTGGCCGAGCTACTGGGCATCGCCGGCGTCGGCAACGCATGGGGGGAACAACGACGATGACCCGCGACCTGCGGCCGATGAGGCCGAAGCTGAAGAGCAGCGTCTACTTCGCCCCGGCGGACGACGGAATCTTCTTCTTCAACGGCGGAGAGGGCTTCGTTCTCGCCGGAGATTCGATCTACGCGTGGGTGGAACGGCTCGCGCCCTTCCTGAACGGGCGGCACACGGTCGGGGAACTGGTCGCCGACCTGCCCGCCGGACGGCGCGTCGCGGTCGAACGCGTCGTCGGCATGCTGGACGACCGCGGCCTCGTCCGCGATCTCTCCCAGGACCGCCCCCATGGCCTCGATGAACGGGAACTGGAGACCTACGCGCCGGAGATCACGTTCATCGAGGAGTTCCACGATTCCGCGGCGCATCGGTTCGAGCGGTACCGCAACGCCCGGGTGCTC
Organism: Actinomadura sp. 9N215; assembly: GCF_044326345.1. Taxonomy (NCBI): domain Bacteria; kingdom Bacillati; phylum Actinomycetota; class Actinomycetes; order Streptosporangiales; family Thermomonosporaceae; genus Actinomadura; species Actinomadura sp. 9N215. Next base: position 29,702 of record NZ_JBIRBA010000041.1, read on the forward strand.
GCGGTCGGCTCCGGCGATCCGCTCGTCGCGCTCGCCGCGGGGGCGTTGCGGTCCGGGACGCGGTCGCTCACCGTCGCCCGCACCGGCAAGGACGATGGCGAACTCGACCGCATCCATGCCTACGCGGAGGAACGCGCCGAACACGACCCGGTCCAGCGGGTCGAGTGCCATGTCCTCGCGGGCGACGACCTGGAGGCGGGTGAGGGCCTGTTCGCCCGGCTCGTCTCCACGGCCGACCTGGTCATGCACGTCGCGGACGGCTCGGCGGTTGAACGGGCGCGGCTCGTCGACCGTCTGTGCACGGCGACGCGCACCGCGTCCTGCCAGGCCGTGACCGTGGACGACGAAGGCTGGATCGGACCGTTCTGCCACCCCGACCAGGGCGGGGCGCGCTGGGAGCCGGTGTGGCGGCGGATGCGCCCCCGGCCGCAGACCGCCGATCCGGAGGCGGCGACCGGCCCGGTGGCCGGGATTCTCGCCAACCACCTGGTCTTCACCTGCTTTCACCGGCTCACCGGCGACGGCGGTGCCCAGGACGGCGGTGCCCAGGACGGGGGTGCCCAGGACGGGGGTGCCCAGGACGGGGGTGCCCAGGACGGCGGTGCCCAGGTCGAACTGCTGCGCCTCGACCTCGACACGCTGGAAACCGGGCGGCACCGGGCCACGCCGCACCCCTTGGCGCTCGCCGCCGCACCGGCCGATCCGGAACGGGTCGCGGCCGCCGTGGCGGAACTGGAACGCGGCGACCCCCTGAACGACGAGACGTTCGTCCGGCGGGTGTCCCCCCTGGTCGATTCGCGGCTCGGTGTGCTGCGCGCCGTCGACGAGCGGCACTACGACCAGTTCCCGTTGCGCGTGGCCGAGGCCAGCTTGTGGGACCCGGCCGAGCCACCCGGTCGCGAGCCGGGTGGCCCGGCCGGTGGCGAGCCGCTCGTCGTCTATGGCGCCGCCGTCGACCTCACCGACGCCCGCCGGCGGGCCGTCCTCCATGCCATCGAACTCTATGCCTCATTAACGGCGGATCCCCGCCGCCTGCTCGGTGATGGCACTGCCGGGCACGGCCTGGTGGCGGGAGTCTCGCTGCTGGACGGGCGTCCGCGCACGGTGCCCGCGGCCACGGTCTTCCCCCGTCGGCGGCGATCGGCGCCGAGCGGCTTGACGGGGGTCGCCGCGCGCCTGAGCTGGCCTGAGGCGGTTGAGGCGGCTTTGCTGGACCAGTGGACCGACCTGGTGGTCCGGTCACCCGACCTTCGCGGGCAGGACTCGCCGCGTCTCGATCCGGCGGCGCTGCCCCTCGACGAGGTGGGCGCTCGGTTCCGGGACGTGCTCGATCTCCTCGGCAGGGAGTACGCCGTCCGTGACATGACGGCCGACAAACGCGTGCCGACCTTCGCGTTCACCCTTTCGGGGCGGACGGTCGCCTACCGCTCCGGGGTCACGGCGGCCTCGGCGGTCCGGGACGGCCTCCTGCAGCTCCTGCTCGCCTACCAGGCATCCGCCACCGGTCAACCCGAATATGCGCCCGAGCCGGTGAGGCAGTTGCCCTCGGCTCCCCCTGAGTACACCGCACCGTCCTTCGACCCCCCGCCGCCCGAGCCTTCCGCGGAGCAGCGACGCCGCATCCTCGTTGAGGCATTCGAAGCGGCGGGCAGGACGCCGGTCCTGGTTCCTCTCGACCACGATCCGGCGGTCGTCCAGGCGCTGCCGTACGTGCTCCGGGTGGTGGTCCTGGCCGATGGCTGAAACGCGATCCGCACGGGCGACGGTGACGCTGGCCGGGGACGGGAGTCGCCTCGCGTCGGCCGTCGGCCGGGCTCTTTCCCTGCGGTTCGACCTGGCGGAGGCGCCCCTGCCGCCTCCGGCGTGCGCGGCCGTCGTCGCCGTCACCGACCGATGGCGGCCGGACTGGTTCGATCTCGAGAAGGCCTGCGAGGACCTGCCGTGGCTGCCGGTCCATGTGGAGCTCGACCGCGCGATCGTGGGCCCGTGGTCGGTGCCGGGCGCGCGAGGCTGTCATCGCTGTGTGGCCAGGCGGCGGCGAGCCGCTCGGCACCTTCCGCGGGAACGCGACGCGCTCTGGGCACGGCATGCTGATCGGCTCAGCGTCAGCTCGTCGCCGTTCTGTCATGGAACCGGAGCGATGCTCGTGGCCGACCTGATGGCCGCGCAGGTCGAGCTACTAATCCGGAACGAGTCCGCACCGACCGGGTCCTTCCTGCGAGTCGGTCTGGACGGGCTCGACGTCAGCCGCCACCGCTTCCTGCCCGACCCGCTCTGCCCGTCGTGCGGGGAACTGCCCGACGACTCGCGCGAGGCGGCCCGGCTCGTCCTGCGCGAGCGGCCCAAACCGCTGCCCGGCGTGCTGCGTGTGAGCGACCTCGGGGCGCGCGAGCGAACCCTCCTTGACTTGTACGTGGACGCCCAGGCGGGGGTCGTCCGGGAGACCGGGCGGGACGCCAGCGCCGTTCTCGCCGGGGTCCTCGCGGTGGGTGCCGACCCGCGGACCGGTGACACGGTGAACGCCTACGGTCAGGCGCGGGATCTGAGGACGGCTCGGCTCACCGCCGTGGCCGAGGCATTGGAGCGGCTGGGCGGCAGGGCTCCGGGAGGCAAGCGCACCGTCGTCAGGGGAAGCTACCGCGAACTCCGCGACGAGGCGTTGGACCCCAGGCGGTTCGGCCTCGTCCTCCCGGACGAGAGCCTGCCGCCGGACTCCGCGTTCGAGCGTTACCACGACGACCTGGAGTGCTCCTGGGTCTACGGATACTCGCTGACCCGCGCCGAGCCGGTCCTCGTTCCGGCGGCCGTCGCCTACTATGGCCGGGACCCCGCGCGGGAGGGCGACAGACCCTTCCTCCAGGAGACGTCGAACGGCTCCGCGTTGGGCGGCTCCCTGGAAGAGGCGATCCTGCACGGCCTGCTGGAGGCGGTCGAGCGTGACGCGTTCCTGATCACCTGGTATGGCCGGATGAGCGTCCCCGCGGTCGATCCCGCGGTGGACCCCGATCGCACGATCGCGCTCACCGCCGACTGGATCCACTGGCAGACCGGCTATGAGCTGCACCTCCGCCGGCTGCCCACCGATCACGGAATCCCCTGTTTCCTCGGGCTCGCGCTCGACCCACACGACGACCCGGCGCGGCCCAGCGCGGTCTGCGCGGCGGGCTCCGGTCTGACCGCGGCCCAGGGGCTGCTCGGCACGCTGCGCGAGCTGGCCACTGTGATCGAGATGCGCCGCCGCGGCTACGACGCGGCCGCCCGGGACACCGCGGCGCGGCTGGCGGCGGACCCCGGCAGGGTCGCCACGATGGCCGACCACTCGCTGCTCTACTGCCACCCGGACGCCCTCGGCCGACTGGACTTCCTGCTGTCCGCGCCGCGGACGTGCGGAAGCGGCGAGATCGACGAGGACGCGGCGTGGCCGCCGCACGCGGACCTCAGAGACGACGTGGCGGAGGCGGTGCGGCGGCTCGCGGCCTGCGGGCTCGACGTCGTCGTGGTGGACCAGACGACTCCCGAGCAGCGGGCCGGCGGGTTCGCGTGCGTCAAGGTCCTGGTGCCCGGCCTGGTGCCGATGACCTTCGGGCAGCACGCCCGGCGGCTGGACGGTCTGGAACGCCTCCTGCGGCTTCCGGCCGACCTGGGCTACCGCGACGAACCGCTCACCGTGCCCCGGCTCAACCCCGACCCGCACCCCTTCCCATGAGCGGAGGCGCATGAACCACGCACCGACCGTGCCGGACGTGGACTACTGGCACCGTGCCCTGGACGGATTCGCGGTCATGGTCGCCAACGAGGCGGAGCGCGGACGCGACCGGGAGACGTCGGCGGACACTCCGCCGGCCTTCAAGCCGTACCGGTCCCTGCCGCGCCACCGGCTGCCGCGTCCCATGCCGGCGATGCTCGGAGACGCCCGGCCGCCCTTGGCGGGCTCCCGGACGCGAAGCGGAGCCGCGGAGGCCCAGGCGACCCCGAGGTTGGACGCGGATCGGCTCGCCACCCTCCTGCACTATGCGTACGGAGTGTCCCGGCAGGAGCTGGGCCCGGCCGCCCGCTGGGCGTACCACCGGTATGTTCCGTCGGCCCGGTGCCTGTTCCCGACCGAGCTCTACGTATGGCTCCCGGCCGTCCGGCCCTACCCGCCCGGTGTCTATTACTACGACCCGGCACATCACCGGCTTGTGCTGGTCCGCGGCGGCGATCTCAGAACGCACATCGCCGCGGCGACGCTGCCGGTCGACGCCGAGTGCGTGCTGCTGCTCTCCTCGCTCTTCTGGAAGACCGCCTTCCGGTACGGCGACTACGCCTATCGGCTCTGCACCCAGGAGGTCGGTCTCGTGGCGGGCAACGCGCTGATGGTCGCGGGCGCGCTCGGGCTCCGGGGCAGGCTGCGCCATCAGTTCCCAGACGATGCCGTCGAGTCGCTGCTGGGGATCGACTGGCACGACGAGGCCGCGATGATGGCCGTCCCCCTGTTCCGGCAGGCCGACGTCTCGCGGACGGCACTGCCCGACGGCGTGCCGCCCGGAACCTCCCATGCTGGGGACACTTGCGTGGGCCGCACGCTTCACCCCGGCAACCCCGGCAACCCCGGCAACCCCGGCAACCCCGGCAACCCCGGCAACCCCGGCAACCCCGGCAACCCCGGCAACCCCGGCATCGCGGCCGTCCATGAACGCACCCGCCTTGGCGACACGGCCCGGTTCGGACGGATGGGCGCGGCCCGTCCGCCCGCGCCACAGACCCCGGCGGACGACGACCGGACGGTGTCTCTGCCGGACGCGCTGCGCCGCCGCCAGTCGGGCCCCTCCCTCCTCGGCCTGATCCGCGAGCCGATCTCGCTGCGGAGGATGCGGCGCGTCCTGGGCCATGCGCTCGATCCGCACCCGTCCGACGCGGTCCCGGACGGTGGTCCGCCGCCGATCGACCTCCACCTCGCGGTGATCGATGTGGAGGACGTCCCGTCCGGGCTGTACCGGTTCCATCCGGACGGCGCGCTGGAGTGCCGGCGGCCGGAACCTCCCGGCGTGCCGCTTCAGCGGCTGCTTCACGAGGCGGGTGTGGGCATCGCCCTCAACTGCCGGACCGCCAACTTCGTCGCCTACCTGGTCGGCGACCTCGACGCCGCCGTCCGCGGCTTCGGCGGCAGGGCGGAACGGATCCTCTCTCAGGAAGCCGGAGTGGTCGCCCAGCGCATCTGCGTGCTCGGCGCGGCGGAGGAGCTCACCGCCCGGATCCACAACGGCTATCCGGCGGACCGCGTCCGCGAGTTCCTGGGTCTCCGGCGAGGCCGGCAAGCGCCCCTGTTCCAGATCGTGGTGGGGCGTTCCCGCCCGACGGCGCGCTACCAGCCGCCGGTCGTGTGGTGAGGGACATGTGGTGAGGGACGGGAGGGGCATGACCATGACGAACTTCGCCGTGCGGGTCGCCGGCCTGCCGGTGTCCGTGCTCGACGATCTGCGCTGCCGGCGGGCGTACCGGATCCTGCGGGACATCAGGGAACTGGACGCCCGGCTGGCGGCCGAGGACGCCGCCCTGGCCGACGAACTGTACGAGATGATCGGCCGCGGCTCCCACCCGCGGCTCAAGCCACAGCTCGTCGGCGTGCGCCGAGCGTTGTTCCGGCATCGGCGGATTCCGGGCGGGCGAGCGCGCGTCCTGGATCTGATGCCCCCGGACCTCAGGGACCGTGTGCGCGAACGCGAACGCGGGCTCGCCGAACGCGCCGGGCTGCTGGCGGAGCTCAACGAGGTTCTCCAGCGCGACAAGGCCGAAAGCAACGAGCGGCTCCGCGAGATCGTCGCCTCCCCGGAGATCCGGACCGGCCTGATCCACGCCGCACCTGAGCTTCACGAGCGGGTCACGTCATGGCTGGATCGTCCGGACAAAAGCCCGCAGGAGAGACGGCTCGTCAGCCTGGCCAAGTACGTGGTGCGCGCCACGGCCAAGACGAGCCCGCTCAGCACGTTCACCACCAGCGGCCTCGGCCGCTGGACGGACGGCGGCCCCGCCGTCTCGATCCTCCCGGCCGTTCCGGCACGCTGCGTCTTCGAGCTGCAGCCGTTCCTCACGCAGGCGATCGTCCGGCGGCTCCTGCGGTCGCCCGCCTGCTCGGACGCAGTCCGGGTTCGGATCAACCCGAGCGCGGTCTTCGCGGACGGCGTGGTCCGCTTCCTCGGTCCGCCTCCAGACGGTTCCGTGGTGGCGCTGCGTCTCACCCCGCGGCTCCAGCGATCGCTGGAGGGTGTCGGCCCGGGGGTTCCGCCCGGCGCCGACCGGGTCTTCGAACAGCTCGTGGAGATCGGGCTGCTGGAGCACTATTTTCCCGTGCCGGACCAGTCGGCCGACTACCTGGGGGACCTGCTCGCCGTCCTGGAGAAGACCGGCGGCGGGCCAGACGACCTGCTCGCCGACCTGCGCGGGGTGCACGGCGAGGTCCGGGAGCAGCTCGGGACGGCCGCTCCCGAGCGGCGGGCCCGGCGGGTGGCGGCACTGCGGGAACGGCTCGTCGACGTGGTCCAGCGCGCCGGGGCCACGGCCCCGGCCGGTCCGGACTGGCGCACGCCGCTGTTCTCGGAGCTGAGCGTCTTCGAGGAGCCGATAGCCTCCTGCGACCTGAACCGCTGGGGGCCGGTGCTCGACGATCTCCAGCGGTTCCGCCTGTTGCTCCCGGTCTTCGATCGTAAGCTGCCCTTCCGGCTGGCCATGGCCGCGTACTTCGAGCAGCGTCACGGCACGTCGGCCCGGGTGCCGTTCGTGGAGCTCTTCACGGACTACCAGCGCGAGCTGGCCTCGCCGGGCGGCGTTCCCCCGGAAGGTGCCCTCGGCGCCGCCGAGCTGCAGCGCATCCGCGAGTTCACGCCGCTGTTCACCTCCGACGGCGGATATGGGCCGCTGCTCGCCGCACCCTGCCCGCGCGTGCGGGACGCGGCCTGGCTGCAGTTGTCGGCGGGCCGGCGGCTGACCGGAGTCCACCCCGGCACCGACGGAGTCGTCCGGGTCCCGGGCTCCCTGGTGGACGAGATCGTCCGAGAAGTCCGTGGCACCGTCGATGCAGCCGCGGCGATCAGCTGTTACGGACAGGTCACCCAGAGCGATCCGCTCCACTTCGTGGTGAACGACGTCGTCGGCGGCCACGGGCGCGGGCGCGGCCTCGTGCGGCGCCTCGCGGGAGACGACTCGGCCCACTCCGCCGTGGCGAGGGACGGGGACGGCAGGTTGCTCGCCGAGATCGACAACACCTTCGGAGTCACGCTGAACGTGCGCGCCCCCGCGGTCGCCCATGTGATCGACTATCCGGGGCTGGTGAACGGCAGGCCGGACGAGCGGCGAATCCCGATCGGTGAGCTGGAGGTCCGGTACGACGCCGACCGGCATGTGCTGCGGCTGTTCTGGGCACGGGCCGGCCGGGAGGTACGGCCCGTGCACACCACGACGATGTGGGTGAACTACCTGCCGCCGCCGCTCCGCCTGCTGATCGACATCTTCGCCGACACGCCTGACCTGTTCCGTCCCAACCTCGTCTGGCCCGGCGAAATGGCCTTCGACACGCCGCCTGGGGAGATGCGACATGGACCCCGCGTTGAGCTGGGGAGCCTGACGCTGCGCCGGGCCCGGTGGGTCGGGTACGCCCGCGACGTCCCGCAGCGGCGGCGGGGCGAGGGGGAGGCGGTGTTCCTGCTCCGCTTGAGCGAGTGGCTGGCAGAGCATGGCATCCCGGACGCCTGCTACGTCCAGGTGATGCCGCGTAGCGCCCGAAGCGCAGGAAGGACCGACGCCAGGTCGCGCAAGCCCATGTACTTCGATCTCGCGAACCGCTTCCTGGTCCGTGCTCTGGAGCAGGCGTGCGCCGACGACGGTTCCCTGATCGGTTTCCACGAGTCATGGCCCGGCCCGCAGAGCGCACTACCGGTGGACGGCGGCGAGCGTCGCGTCACCGAGTTCCTCATCGAGGTTACGGAGGAGAGGGGACACGATGCCTGAGCCGCGCTGGGTGAGCGCTCACATCTTTTACCAGGGCGACCACGACACCTTGCTGACCTCGCTCGTGTTGCCGCTGGTTCGCGACCTGTCCGGCCGGGGACTCGCGCGCACCTGGTTCTTCTTGCGTTACTGGGACGGCGGCCCCCACATCCGGCTCCGGGTGCTGGCGCCGGACGACCACGCCGGCGAGATACGGACGCGCGTCGAGGGTGCGGCCGCGGAGTACCTGGCCCGGCACCCGTCGAGCCCCGTCCTGACCCCGGAGGAGTACGTCGGGGTCGCCGCCCACCTCGCCGGCCGCGAAGGGGTCGGGCACGAGCGCGAAATGCGGCCGATCGACTCGGTCGCCTTCCTGCCCTATCGGCGCGAGCACGCGCGCTACGGAACCGGGAAGGCGATCGAGGCGGTCGAGGACCACTTCGGCGAGTCGAGCGCGCTCGCCCTGGCGATACTCGAAGGCGGTGTGGACCGCCGCGCCCGCGCCGCGTTCGCACTGTCCGCGATCTTCCTGGCCAACGCGGTCGGCTCGCCGCGCCAGGCGGACCTGGCCGAGCGGTTCGGCCGGAACGGGCTGCGGCTCGTCCCCGACGCCGTCGCGGCCGACGATGAGGGGCTGTACCGGGCGCAGCGCGACACGCTACTCGGGCTCACCGACCGATGGTGGACATCGGCGCGAGCCGGCCCGGATGCCGTGCGCGGCGGTCGCGACGCGCAGTCCCGGTGGCTCGCGTCACTGTTCCGGCTGCGCGACCGTCTCACCGACCTGCCGGATCCACCTCCGTTCGGGGACGTGGCCGACGTCTGCGGCCACCTGCTCGCCAACCGGCTGGGAGTGGGGCCCGAGCAGGAAGGACGCGCGCGCTACTTCCTCGCCCGGGTCATGGCCGACCGGCGGTGGCCGGTCGCGGCGGCCGAGGGTGCCCGGTGAGTACCCGGGAACACGCCGCGCTCGGCCGCGCCTTCGTCGACCTGGCCAACCAGCGGGTCGAGATGAGCGCGGCGAACTTCGCCGGGCTGCCACCGATCTACAAGCGGTATCCGCGTACCGGCCGGGTACCGCTCCCGGCCGAGCCTGGCGGGGACGTCCTCCGGTCACCGCGCGAGCTCGGCCGGCTGCTGCGCGACGTCAACGGGCTGTCCGCGATGCTCTGGGGCCGCGGACTGCTCGACCTCGGCGGGCGGTCTGAGGGCCGGCGGCCTCCGGACCCCACGCTGGTCCGGCACGTCCCCGCCGGTGGCGCCCGTTATCCCGTCGAGCTCTACGCGGCCGTCGGGCCGCTCGGGTCGCTCCCGGCCGGGCTGTACCACTACGACCCCCGTCATCACGCACTGGACCGGCTCCGTTCCGGCGACCCGCGGGCGGCCGTCGTCGACTCCCTGGGCTCGCCGCCCGACCCGTTCCCCGATCTCGTCCTGCTGTTCAGCGTCGTCCTGTGGCGCGGCGCGGCCAAGTACGGCGAGTTCGCCTACCGGCTCCAGTCACTCGACCTGGGAGTCGTGGTCGGGCAGGCGCTGGCGGCGGCGGGAGCCCTGGGCCTCGACGGGGCGGTCCACCTGCTGTTCGCCGACCCGGCACTCGACGGGCTGCTGGGTCTTTCCGCGCCGGCGGAGAGCGTGCTCGCCGCGGTCACGCTTTCCGGGGCCGGCGGGACGGCGCCCGGCGGGCTCGTCTCGCCGGCGCCGCCTCCCGCCGCGGAGTCTCCCGGCCACGAGATCACCGGACTGCCGAGAACGCTCGCCCTCCAGGCGGCCTCGCGAAGCGCACGCCCACCCGCCCTCCGGGCGACCGCCCGCCGGGTGCGGGACGCAGCGCCGCGGCATCGGGACATCATCCGGCTCCCCGGCGGCGACGCCCTGGACCTTGCCGCCGGGATACCACGGAGGCGCAGCACTTTCACCGGATATGAGCGCACGACGCTTCCACGGGACGCTCTGGCCCGGCTGCTCACGGCCGTCACCCGGCCGTACGCGAGCGACACGGGCGAGTCGACCCTGCTGTGCTGCGCGGTCGACAGGGTCGCGGGCATCGAGCCGGGCGCCTACTACTACGAGCCGCGTTCCCGGTCGCTCGCGTTGATCGAGGCGGGTGACGCCGTGGGCAGGTTCTCCTCCGCGAGCGCCCTGACGCCCAGGTTCAGGCGCGAGTGCCTGACCGCGAACCTCGTCCTGGTGCCGGTCGCGGACTACGAGAGCGGCTTCGCGGGCTTCGGTGACCGCTGGTACCGCATGCAGAACATCGAGGCGGGCGTCCTGATCGAGCGGATCTGCCTGGCCGCCGCCGCGCTGGGGCTGGAAAGCCATCCTCGGTGCGATTTCGACGTCGCCGCCGCGAACGAGGTGTTCGGTCTCGCCGACGGCCCACTGCAGAGCCTGGCGGTGGTCACCGTGGGCGCGCCGCGACCGAATCGGCGTTTCCCCGAGCACCGGATCTGGACCGCGCCGGAACGGGGCGACCGCCGTGGATAGGGGCCCGGCCGTCTGCGTGGTGGAGGTTCTGCCCTTCGACCCTGAACGTCCCGCGAGCGGCGCACAGGTCATCACCGCCGATGTCGTGGCGGCGCTCGCGCCGGTCGCGGACGTGACCGTGCTCCACGGGTGTGATCTGCCGGAGCAGGCGGGCACCGAGCGCGTCCTCGGGCCGTCCGGCGTCCGGGCCCTGGCCGCGTTCCCCCTGGACGGCTCGGTATGGCGGAGCGGGCACATGACGCCGCGCCTGGTACCGGAGGCGCGGCGGGCGCTCGCCGCCGCCGACCTCGTGATCATGGTCGAACGCGTCTTGGACCTGCCGTCGGACGGGACGCCGCGGGTCGTGTGCTTGGGCGGAGTGGGGTTCCCGCACTCGTTCGACGTCATCGACAGCGGCGCCTGGGACCGGCTCGTGGTGCCCTCGCCCACCACCCGGCGGGCGATCCTGCGCCGGTCCCCGGACCTGCGCGGTGTCATGGTGATCGAGAATGGCGTCGACCCGGAGATGTTCGCGCCCGGACAGCCCGCCCCCCGGCGGCCCTCCGGTGCGAGACCGCGGGCCCGACTGCTGTTCCCTTCGCGACCGGTGGCCAGCAAGGGCGTCCTGCCCGCGCTCGACCTGGCGGCGGAGCTGCTGCGGTCCGAGGTCGAGGTGACCGTCCGCTGGCTCGCGGGCCCGGACGCGCTCGACTCGGCCCAGTTCGCCCGCGTGATCAACGCGAGGGCGGGCGCGGTCCCCATCGAGCCTGCCCCGTGGCGGAGCCGCCGCGACATGCCCGCCGTCTACCGCGCCGCCGACCTCACCATCTGTTTCAGCGCCGCTCCCGAGGGTTTCGGGCTGGCCGCCGCGGAGTCGATCGCCTGCGGGACCCCGGTGCTCGCCTGGCCCTCCGGGTTCCTCGCGGAGATGTTCCCGCCGGGCCACGGGCTGTACCTGGTGGACCCCGGCGCCGGGGCGGAGGGCTGGGCGGCGCCCGCCCTGCGTGCCCTGGCGGAGGGCGCCGGTGAGTGCTACTGCCTCGGCCGGCCGTATCTGCGGAGCCGCTACGGGGCCGACCGGATGGCACGAGGCTACCGGGAACTCGTCTCCGATCTGCTGGCCGAGTGAATGGAGTGATCCAATGACGAGCCTTCGCGACTACATCTGGGGATCGACCCGGCAAGAGCTGGACCGCATGCGCCACGACGCGACGTGCTTGAAGTCCCCGACCCTCCAGGTGCTCCGCCATCTCAAGGTCGGCGAGGGCGCCAGGTGCATGGACGTCTCCTGCGGAACGGGCGACTCGCTCCATCTTCTCGGCCAGCTCGCCGGCCCGTCCGGCAGGGTGACTGGGCTCGACCCCGAGGGACTGGTCGGCCCGGCCGCCCTGGCGGAGCTGACCGCCCGCACGATGAGCAGCCTCTCGGTCTTCCAACTGGACGCCGAGGAAATCGAGGAGGTGCCGGGCGGCCCGTACGACCTGACGCTCTGCCGCCTGTCCATGGCCTACCAACTACAGCCGGCGGAGATGCTGCGGAAGATGTTCCGGTGGACGGCCCCCGGCGGGGTGATGCTGGTGCAGGAGTACGACTTCCGCACCATCGACGTCCACCCGCGTCCGCGCCTGTGGGACGAGTTCGAACGGGTCGTCCACGGTGTGCTCCACGACGTCGGCGTCGACCCCGGGTTCGGGGTCAGGCTGCCGGGCTACTTCGCGGCGGCGGGGCTCGGGGCATCCGACGGCACTCAGGTCGTGGGCGCGCTGACCTCGTTCCCGCACACGGGGTGGTACCTCGTGGCGACATACCGCAGCCTGCTCCCGCGCGCGCTTGAGCTGGGCGTCACGACCGAGGCGGCGAGCAAGGAGTTCCTGGACGAGATCGCTGCGTTTCCGGCCGACGAACACCGGAGCACGCTGTCCGCCCTCGTCGTGGGGGCCTGGAAGCGCAAGCCTGAGGAGGAGCCGTCATGGTAATCGAGGACGGCCTGCTGCCGCCCGGCCTGGAGCGGCTGCTCGACCCGTACCCGCTGCTCAACGAGTTCAGGGAGGCCGGGCGGGTGCGCCCGGCGACCATCGCGCACGGCATGCGCGTCTGGCTCGTCACCGGGTACGCCGAGGCGGTGGCCGCGCTGACCGACCCGCGCCTGAGCGCCAGTCCGGTCCACGCGATCGACAGCGGCAACCCGGCGCTGGCCTCCCTGCGCGGACGCGAGGGGCGGCTGGTGAAGGAGATGACGATGTCCGACCCGCCGGACCACACGCGGCTGCGCCGCCTGGTGTCGGGGGCCTTCACGCCGCGCCGCGTCGCGGCGCTGCGGCCGGACGTCGAACAGATCGCGGACGGGCTGATCGAAGAGATCGCGCCCGCGGGCGAGGCGGACCTGGTCGCGGAGTTCGCGCTGCCGCTCTCCCTCCAGGTGATCTGCCGGCTGCTCGGCGTACCGTACGCGGACCACGAGCGGTTCCGCGGCTGGATCACGCGCATCCTGCAGTGGCCCACTGACGACCGGGCCGTCCGCGAGACCGGCGCGGCGCATGTGGCGATCATGGACTACCTGCGGGAGCTGCTGGCGGAGAAGTCGCGGCGACCGTCCGACGACCTCCTTAGCGACCTGCTGGCGGTGCGTGACCAGGGTGACCGGCTGTCGCACACCGAGCTGGTCGTCATGGCGAAGCTGCTGCTCATGGCGGGACACGAGACCACGGCCGGGCTGGTCGCCAACGGCATGGCGCTGCTGCTGCGCGCCCCAGACCAGCTGCGGCTCCTCCGCCGGGATCCAGGCCTCGTCCGCCCAGCGATCGAGGAGCTGCTGCGCCTCGAAGGACCGACGATCCTGGGCACGTTCCGCTACACGACGGAGGAGATCGAGCTCGGCGAGGTCACGGTGCCCGAAGGCGAGATCGTCTGCATCTGTCTGTCCGCCGCCAACCGGGACCCCCGCCGGTTCGAGCGGCCGGACGTGCTGGACATCACCCGCCGCGACAACGCCCATCTGGGCTTCTCACACGGCATCCACTACTGCATGGGGGCCGCGCTGGCCCGGGAGGAGGCCGAGATCGGGTTCGTCCGGCTCCTGACCCGGCTGCCCGGCATGCGCCTCGCCGTGGATCCCGAGCGGCTGGAGTGGCGGCGCAGGATCCGCACCCTCGCCGCCCTCCCCGTCACCTTCACCCCGGGTCCCGTCCGCCCGGCCGACGAATCAGGAGAGAGCGGATGAGCGAACACCACGCCCGGCACGGCGCAGTCATGAGCGGCGGGACGGGCGCGCACATCGCGATGTTCGGTATCCCGGCGCACGGGCACGTCAACCCGGGCCTCGCGGTGATCAGGGAACTGGTCGACCGCGGGCACCGCGTCACGTACTCGATCAATGAGAAGTTCGCTCCCCAGGTGGAGGCGGCGGGCGCCACGCCCGTGCTCTACGACTCCACGCTGCCCCCGGACGACGAGCCCGGTGCCTGGCCGGCGGACGGCGTCCAGGCCGTGTTCGGCATCCTGCGCGAGGCGATGGCCGTGCTCCCGCAGATGGAGGCGGCCTACGAACACGACCGCCCCGATCTGTTCCTCTACGACCTCGGCGGATACACCGCGCGGATCCTGGCGACCCGGTGGGACCGGCCGATCATCCAGCTCTCGCCGGCCGCCGTGCCCTGGAAGGGCTACGAGGAGGACATGGCACCCGTCGTGGAGGCCATGCAGCGCAACCCCCGTTACCGCGAGTACGAGGCCGCCTTCACCGCCTGGCTGCGGGAGAACGGCGTCGACATGCACCACTACGAGTTCTGGGGACGGCCGGAGCGCTGCATCGCGCTGATCCCGCGCTCGCTCCAGCCGAACGACAAGGAGGTACCGGACAACTACACCTTCGTCGGGCCCTGCCTTGGTGACCGCACTTACCAGGGGACCTGGCGGCCCCCGGAGACGCAACGTCCGGTGCTCTATATCTCCCTCGGCTCCGCCTACAACTACCAGCCAGAGTTCTACCGCACCTGCATGGCCGCCTTCGGTGGGCTGGAGTGGCACGCGGTGATGCAGATCGGCCGCTTCGTCGATCCCGCCGAACTCGGGCCCATCCCGGCGAACTTCGAGGTGCACCCGTTCGTCCCGCAGCTGTCGGTACTCCGGCGGGCGGACGCGTTCATCACGCACGCGGGCATGGCCAGCACGCTGGAGGCCCTCTACCACGGTGTGCCGATGGTCGCCGTGCCCCAGTTGGCCGACCAGTTCGGGAACGCCAAGCGGCTGGCGGACCTGGGCGTGGGACGGTTCCTGCCAACGGAGGACGTGGCCGCGGAGACCCTGCGCGCGGCCGTCCTGGACCTGGCCGGAGACCACGAGATCACCGCTCGCCTCGGAGCTCTGCGGGAGGAGATGCGGCTGGCCGGTGGTGCCCGGGCCGCGGCCGACATCATCGAGGCGCGGCTCGGCGAGGCCCGGCTCGGGGAAGGCATACGATGACCGCTCCCGTCACCGTCTTCTCCGCCCATCTGGATGATGCGGTGCTGTCGGCGTCGGCCCGGCTGATGCGGCCCGGAACCCGTTCGGTCACGGTGTTCGCCGGTCCGCCACCGGCCGACCTGCCGCTGTCGGGGTGGGGACGCATCACCCGGGCGGCGAGCCTGGGCGAACGCCATGCGGAGCGCTTGGCCGAGGACTCCCGGGCGATGGAGGGCCTGGACTGCCCGACGATCCGGCTCGACCTGCATGAGTTCGAGTTCCGGCCAAACGCTATGGAGACGGTCAGCTTCGGGCCAGGCGGGGGCAAGCAGGAACAGACCGTGAGCCGCGTCGCCGAGGCGGTCGCATCTCTGGTGGAGGAGTCGTCCGAGATCTGGATCCCGGCGGCGGTCGGGCGTCACCTGGACCACCTGGCCACGCGGCAGGGGCTCCTCGCCGCCTGGCGGGCGCTGGACGCGCGGATTCCGGTGCGATATTACGCCGACCAGCCCTACAGCACGGTCTACGGCTGGCCGGGGTGGATGACCGGCGAAACGGAGCCCCGGTACTTTCACACAGGGACTTGGCTGGAACACGAGCTCACCTCGTGCGGCCTCGATCCTGACGGCCTGGTTCCGGTGCCGGAGGAACTCGACCCGCAATCGCGGCGGCGGAAGCGGAGGGCTGTCATGACCTACCAGACCCAGCTGCGGGGGCTATGCCTTGGCCCGGACGACGATCAACGCCGGCGCCACGTCCTTTCGCATGAACTCTCATGGCGCATGGCAGAACACGCGCAGGCCGAGTGCGCATGACGGTCATGCACGGTCCGCGTCACCAGGACGGCGCGGAACGTGACCGCAGGCGGAGGCGTCCGCCACAATCCTGCACATGAACCGCACAGCGACCCGAACCGTGCACGCAGGACGAACTTGCGATGGGCAGGGCGGTGGGTTCGCCGCCGTGCCACACCACGTCGACCGGCCGTCCGTGCTTGCGAAGTTTGCTGTGTCCGACCTTCAGCTCCTTGATCTGTGAGCATGCCAGTTGCAGATCGGTTCGCAGGCTCGCTGGGTTCGCGATAAGCCCAGCCTTCTTGTCCTTTACCGGCTGATCGGCCTGCCGTTTGATCGGAGCCTCTGTGTCAATCCCCTGAAAGCGTGGAGACGGTCTTAGAGGGAGTTTTGTGATGGATCGTCCGCGTATGGGCGTGCCAACCGAGTGGGGATCTCGTCACACAGGGTTGACGCTCGGTCTCGTTGAGTTGGACTGGCGGCATGGCCGAGCGCAGGCCGTACCTCAGCGACCCTTCCGATGAGCAGTGGGCG
Organism: Actinomadura sp. 9N215; assembly: GCF_044326345.1. Lineage (NCBI taxonomy): Bacteria > Bacillati > Actinomycetota > Actinomycetes > Streptosporangiales > Thermomonosporaceae > Actinomadura > Actinomadura sp. 9N215. Next base: position 45,898 of record NZ_JBIRBA010000041.1, read on the forward strand.
CTGATTGAGCCGGTGATCAGGGCGTGGAAACAACGACATCCCTCGGTCAGCGGGCATCAGGGCCGGTATGCGATGCGGGAGATCGTCAACGCGATCTTGTATCAGGCGCGGACGCGCTGCCAGTGGCGGTACCTGCCGCACGATCTGCCGCCGCACACCGCGGTGTACTACTACTTCGCCGTCTGGCGTGACGACGGCACCGACCAGACCATTCACGATCTGCTGCGCTGCCAGGTCCGCGAGCGGGCCGGGCGGGAGGAGGACCCCAGCGCAGTGGTGCTGGACACCCAGACCTGCGGGCCTCGGTCAGCGCCCCCGCCCCGACGACGGGATTGGATGCGGGCAAGAAGGGCCGGGGCCGCAAGCGTGCACGACAACGCGATCGGCATCGGCCTGCTGGACAAGGTCTCCATCGACAACCCGTCGGTCACCACCGCGTGGGTGGACGCGGGCTTCACGAACGCCGTCGCCACATACGGCGCCGGCCTGGGCATCCAGGTGGCGGTCGTGTCTCGCGATCGGGGCACCCGCGGGTTCGCGCGCCTGCCGAAACGGTGGGTCGTCGAACGGGCCTACGGGACATTGATGCTGCACCGCCGCCTGGTGCGCGACTACGAACGACGGCTGGCCAGTTCCGAGTCGATGCTCTACTGGGGCCGTTTCATCCTGAATTCGCTGGTGGCCGGGGGTGGTCTGGGGGTTGTTTGGTGTGAGTGGGCTGTTGATGGGGGTGCTGGCGGGTGGAGATCGTTTGCCGGTGGTGTGCTTGCTGTTGCGAGCACGGTGGGTGGTGCAGGTTGACGTAGTGTCCGGACGTGATCGGCCAAGGTGTGTCCGGTGTCCTGGCCCCAACTGCGGTGAGCTGGGCGGATGCCGCCGACCTGGCCGGGCAGCGGCGGTTGTCGGGGCGCACGGGGCTGGGCGGTGCCGGTCTTATCCCGGTTCGCCTGGGTGATGGGGTGTCCGCAACCGCTTGCTCGGGCATGCCCCAGGCGGGTGTTTGGGTCTGCCGGGCGCGGGGACGGGGCGGTTACCGGGTGAGCTCGGTGGTGGTGAGCACGAGCAGAGCGCGCAGCAGCCGGGTGGCGTGGCGGGCGTCCATGCGCACCTTGGTCAGAATGCGCCAATTCTTCAGGTCGGCGAAGCCGTGCTCGGCGCGGGCGCGTTCCGAACTCAGCAAGGCGTTGGCCCGTTTCTGGGCGGCGGTCAGCTTCCTGCCACGGGTGGCCTTGATGCCGGTGACGATGACCGGGGCGTCACCGGGCTGGTCGTCCAGGCCGACGAAGCCCAGATCGGCCAAGGCGCCCAACCCGGCCTCGCGCAGCCGGGCGCACAGGTGGTTGTGGCGGGCGGTGGTGATCTCGTTGGAGCGTCCCGGCCGGGCGGCCGAGATCCACAGCAGGTTGCCGCGCTCGTCGGTGAGCGCGAGGAACAGCAGCCCGTGGACCTTGTGCTTTCCAGAGTAGTTGCGCCGGTCATCGGGTCCGGTGCGGCGCCGGGTGCGCACCAGCGTGCCGTCCAAAAGCACCACATCGGCGCCCGCGGCCGAGACCTGGTTCAGCACGCGGTCCAGCCGCGGCGCCCGGGCGGCGAGCAGGCCGACGACCTCCAGCACCCAGCGGCGGATGGTGGAGGCCGACACGCCGTTGCCGCCGGCCATGTCGGCCAGCCGCTGATCGTGTCGCAGCACCGCCAGCACGATCACCGCGCCCCGCCCGGGCGGCAGCTTGCGCCACCGGGACCCGATCGTGCGCAGGTGGCCGCGCAGCACGTCGGCGACGAACGTGATCGTCGTGCTGGACAGCGGCAGGCGGCACTGGTAAACAGCGTGCTCAGTGCCCTCGGCGGGCTCGTCGATCTTGGTCACACAAATCGACTACCGCCGAGGGCACCTCAAGATCGACATCGACACGCCGCATGCGCCCCACCCGGTCACGGGCGCACGGGTCACGGGCGCACGGTGAACCGGTCCGGAGCCGACTCGGTCAGCCAGCCTCGCGCCACCAGCCGCTTAAGCTTCACCCGCACGCCCTCGGTATGACGCGGCTCAGCCGTCAGCCCCAGCTTCACCGTCACCCGCTTGCACACCACGCCCTGCCCGGCCGGTCCTTCCTCGGTCACGATCTGCATCAGCCGCTGATACTCGGCCGGCAGATCCGTCACCCCGCCAGCCTCGTCGCGGTGAGCCACCACCAAAGCCGGCGACCGTCGGCTCTGGTGGTGTTCATCAGCACCGTCCGGGCCGTCATCGGCCTCGACCAGCAATTGGGCGACCACCTGCTCGGCCGTGGCGATCCGCTCCAACTCGGCCTCGACCTCCGCCAGTTCCTTGGCCAGCCGCTGCGCCTGCTCGGCTAGAAGCGCGCGCCGTTCGGCGATCCGGTCCAGCAGCGGATCCACCGGTTCACACCTCACATCCCCTCGGTGATCTACCGCCCCGACCCTAGCGACCCAAGATCACCGATGCCCGGCAAACCCTCACTCATCACCCCTCGGCCAAGCCCCACCCTGCATGCTGGAGCAAGCGATTACGGATGCCTCACCACCCCCACCAACCGGGATAAGTCCGGCACTACCTGCCCTTCACCACCTCGATAACCGCCGCCGCCTCGCCACCATCCCGGCATCAAGCCAGCTCAGCGCGGCCTCACCACGCCATCACACGCACCGGCCGCAGGTCGAGTCCGGACACTACGTCAACCCCGACCACCCGAAGACGACACCACCGCTAACCCCAGCAAGCACCCCACCGGCAAACGATCAACGCGCCCCAGCACACCGATCAACCAGCCGAATCACACCAAACCAGCCCCAGGCCACCCCCACAACCTGCGGATTCAGCTTGGAACTCGCCCATTCGTTAAGGCTTGCGGGTGGTGCGGCGGCGTGGGGTGGCCTGGCGCGGGGCGCTCGCCAGTGGCGCGAATGACATACGCAGGTCTGCCTGGGCGCCAGCGCCGGTGATCCAGGCCAGTGGCGCGTAGTGCGCCGCCGGTCCGGCCGGGTCGGCTAGAAGGGGGCGGCCCTGCTGGTCCGTGGGCCATTCCACGGTTCCGGTGATGGTGCGTGCCGGGATCAGCCAGTGATCGCCGGTGTCGTACGCGCCGTCCGCGGCGAAGTACACCTGGACGCCGTCCTCCAGCGCCAGCCAGCGTTCCTCCTCGACCGGGATTGCGCCGCCGTGTGCCGGCGTGCCTTGGTGGTCCCAGCGGCGGAGGTAGGGGTGGCGTTCCGGGCGCCGTCCGACCTCCGGGGACGGTTCGGCGGACAGGCGCACCCGGCGTCCGGCGAGGTCCACCTCCTCGACCCGCAATAGCGGCAATGCGTCCAGGCGGCTCGCGTACGCGCTGTCGACGAGCTCCACCCGGTGCCCGACGTCCAGGTCGAGTTTTTCGTCGCGGGCCAGGGACGCCAGGGTAACCCAGGTGCCGTCGAGTTCGTCGACGGGGAAGACGACCGACCCGTTCTCCCGTGACCATTTGAAGGTCGCCTCGCCGTCGGTCCCGCCCGCGTGGATCTCCACTCGGTAGGTCTGGTTCTCTGGGCCCCGGTAGCGGGCGTCCGGCTTGACCAGGCATGGGTCCTCGTCGTCGGGGTCGGGACGGGTCGCGCGCGCGGCCAGCCGGGCGGTACTGGTCGCCGCCTTGTCCGCCCAGGTTTGGAACGCCGTGCGGATCTCGTCGGCGGTCGCGTCGGCGGCCACGTCGAGTTCCGCGCCCGCCAGCGGCAGCACCTGCCAGACCAGCTTGACTCGGGCCGCGGTGTCCGGCATCGCGGCGCCGAGCGCCACCTCCTGGAGCGCGGGATCCTCGGCGGCGACGACCGACCGTTCCCACACTTTCAGGTAGGCGAGGAACGGGAAGTCGGACGGGAGCCGGTCCGCTGGCCGCTCGGGGTCGCGGTAGGCGTCCGGCTGGTCCCAGTACGTCCACTCCTCCGGGACGTCGGGTGGCTCGGCGGGGCCGTCCGGCACGGGGACGCCGGGACGTGGTCGGTCGGCGTCACTGCCGATCCCGTCGACGTAGTACCGGCCGCCGCCGATGGTCAGATCGTCCGGGCGGCCCCGGCCCCGCACGTGGGTGATCTCGAAACCGAGGGCGTCGCGGGGGCCTCCGTGCTGTCCGATCAGGTCGGCGGTGAGCGTACGGAGCTGATGCAGATTGATCGCGCTCTGTTCGTTGACGTCGGCGTCGAGCTGGACCCGGCCCTGCTGGACGAGCACCGCCGTGTAGTGACGCTCCGGCCGGAAGCTGACGCGGGAGATATCAGCGTGCATGAAGGGGGCTCCTCATTGCGGATCGGCAGTGTGAATCGGCGCGGGGCAATTACGTGACGAAGATGAGGCCGGTGTCGGTGTCGGCCGGGGTGTACTCGGCGAGCCGGGCGCGCAGGGCGTCGGCGCGCTGCGGCTGGTACAGGTCATGGAAGACCCCCATCTCGGCGCCGTCCTCCGCGCCGCGGGCGATCTCCTCGGCGCAGGCCAGGTCAAGTTGCGCGTACGCCGGCGTGCCGTACCGCTCGCTGGTGAACAACGGGCGGACGCGCGCGGCGTCGTCCGGTCCGTCGAGCGGAGCTCGTTCGTTGAATGGCGGTGGGTGGGGGCTGGAGGACGGTACGGCGAAGGCGGGCTGGCAGCGGTAGCGGCGCGGTGTCCGCGAACCCGGCGGGACGTAGGAGTACCGCAGGCACCCGACCTGGCGGCGCGCCACCCGCATCTTCCCGGTGAAGATGGCGTTCTCCGCGATCCGTACCGCGTGGGTGTGGATCTCGCCGAAGACCGTGACGTGGTGCGCGTGCAGGAGGGTGTGCGCGATGCGGCAGTCCGGCCCCGACAGTGCGGGCCGCTCATGCCCGGTCGCGTCCAGGACGCTGTCGCGGATGTGGATGGGGAGGGGGTCGGTGCCCGCCTCGTTACCGATCACCTCGATGCTGCCGAGGACGCACCGGTCGATCTCAACGCAGGCCGTGGTGTCGCCCAGTACCAGGCTCGGCTCGTCGGGGGCGTCCGGGTCGCAGCGGGGGGTCAGCTCCCAGCCGGGCACGAGCGTGCTGTGGCGCAGCACGAGCGACCCGACCGGGCCGGTCACGTATACGCCGCGTCCGGTGACGAGGAGGCCGTCCAGCACCATCCGCGGCTCCTCGCCGGACGGGCAGTCGTCGCGTGCGCGGATGTTGAGCGCGTCCGGCCGGTTGCTCGACCAGTCCAGGACGCGGAGCGTCGGCCGGGTGCGGTTCGCACCGCGCAGCACCAGCCGGTCGCCGGGTTCCAGGTCGAAGTCGAAGCGCTCCTGGTAGACGCCGCTGTGCGTGATCTCGATGATGCCGTCCGGGCCGTCCTCGCCCGTTTCGCGGTTCGCCTCCCGGTCGGCGCGCCAGGCATGGTAGGCGTCCATGACCTGCTGATACGGCCGGTCTGGCCCGACCTGGTAGATGCGCTGGCCCATATCTAGATCGCGTGGGTATTCTCCGTCGCCGAGATCGTCGGAAAACGCGTGGTGGTAGGTGACCCAGACGCCTTCCTCGGGGGCGGAGTGGACGCCGAACGCGATCCGGCCGAGCTCGGGGTCGACGGCCACCTTCCCCTCGGCGGGGGAGTACCGCCATCCGGTCAGGTCGGCCACGACGATGTCGGACGGCGGCACGGGGTGGCCGTCCTGCTCCCGGTAGATCGTGAAGCTCTTCCCCGGCCCGTAGTAGTCGGCGAGACGGTCGGCGACCTGACGGCGGCGCAGGAACGCCGGGACGTTGTCGATCGTCGCGATGTGGCCGGCCGACGGTTCCGGCTCCGGCCTGGTCACCAGCCGCGTGTCGTTGGCGAGGACGGAGAAGGTGTAGCGGTTGCGCGCGCTGTCGATGCAGTACGCTGGCGCCCGGGTGATCGAGTACGGCCGCAGCCGCCAGACGTACAACCCGATCCCGGCCGGGGTGTAGCCGCCCTGCCGGTGACGCGAGTCGGCGCGGCGCACGTCGGCCGTCCGCGGGACGGTCGCGAACGGCGTCCCCGCCAGGTCGAGAGCCGACCCGTCACGCAGGTCGGCGAGCCTGCCGCGGGACCCGCGCCGCGCGTTCACCGCCGCCGTCCCCGACCCGTACAGCCTGACCGGCTGCTGATGGACGACGAGCCGCGACAATTCCACTGCCCGCGCCGGCCATCCCGCCACCGACTCGGCGAGTTCCTCCAGCAGGGGGAGCGTCCCCTTGCGCCGGCGGTGGCCGACGGTCGCCGCGACGTCCCGGCGCGGTGACGCGCCGCCGGGCGGCGGCCGGTATCCGACCAGGTCGCCGAGGTAGGGCAGCACCCATTCGGCGGCCGTCTCCACGAACAGGTCGTCGTACTGCTGCTCGACACCGCCGCGGACCAGGCCGATCTGTTCACCGATCACGTCGAGCAGCGCCCGCAGCGGTCCCCCTTGGCGGGCGTCCCGCAGCAGGTGCCAGCGCGGCAGCAGTTCGGCCAGTTCCTCCTTCTCGGCGGTGGCCGGGGCGTCTTCTGTCATCGCTTGACCTCCGTCAGCTGCAACGAGTCCGGGGACAGCAGGACGAGCTGCGCGGGCCGGATGCCGCGGAAGACGAACACCGCACGCCCCGGGCGCAGCCACGCGGTATCGGTGATGTCGGGGTTGAGGCGCAGCAGTTCGTCCAGCGGGATGCCGTACCGTCCGGCGATCTCCGTGATTGTTTCGCCGGCGGTGGCGGTGACCACGTGAACGTCCTCGTCGTACCGGGCGGGACGGGACGGCACGACGGGACGCGGCGCGGCGGGAGCGGTGACGCCGGTGAAGACGTCCACGTCGATCCAGTCCACTCCCGGGACCGTGTGCGCGACCGCCTGCACCTCGCTGAGGTACGCGGGTTCGGCGAGGTCGCGTCCGGGGAAGCCGAGCCTGCGCAGCAGCGCCGCCCGCAGCCGCCGTTCCACCAGATCCCAGGGATGCCCGGCCTTCGGCTTCACCTTCGCCGCCAGCACCAGGAGCACCAGTTCGCGGACGTCCACCCGGATCGGCAGCCGGTCGTCGCCGTGCCGGGCGAGCGCGGCGCGGAGCGCGGGCAGTAGGTCGGAATGCTCGTCGATCGGCGCGTCGTCCATTCCTGCGACGGTGACGTGGACGATCTGGCGCCGTCCGTCGTGGAGCCGCGCCGCCGCGGCCCGGCCGATCCCAACCCGGCTTCGCGCGAAGTCGGCGTAGTCCTGCACCGACACCAGCCGGTCCAGCGCGGACACCGACAGCGGGACGCGGCGCCGTGCGGCGGGCAGCTCACCGGGGGCTTCCGCTCCGGTCGGGGCGGGACCGTCCGGGTCGGCGCCGCCGGTCGCCGGGATCGGGTTGACGACACCGGTGACGCCCAGGGGACGGGTGACCGCCTGCGTGACCTGGCCCGCCCGGACGTTCCCGGCCGCGCCCGCGCCGAACCGGTACCGGGCGCGGACGTTCTCCTGCCCGGTCGGCAGCCGCGCACCGTGGACCCCGTCGCCGAAGTGCACCGTCGGACGGCCGTCCGCGCCGGTCCGCAGCACGTAGACCCGGTCGGCCGGGCCGCATCCGTGAAAGCCGCCCACCCGCCGCCAGGGCAACCCGTCGACCAGGATCTGCAGGACCGGGCTCGCGCCGAGCGGGCTGTCGTCGGGCAGCCAGGTCAGCGGGGTCTGCCACAGCGCGAACGCCTGGTGCGCCAGGGTGGCGTCGCCGCTTCCGATCGCGTCGTCGCGGCTCTCACCCTGCGAGGCGGCCACCACGTTGCCGAGGACCCGCACAGTGTCGCGCCGGTAACGGTGCTCAAGGTCCTCGGTGAGGGTGAGCGTGGTGTGCACGTGGTCGCTCGGCAGGTCGGGGTCGGCCCCGGTGCGGACGGTGGCGATGACCGCGAGTTCGGTCCCCGGCAGGCCGGCAACGCCCGGCAGGTCGGTGCGTTCACCCGAGACCACCAGCGTGCGTCCCGGGGGGAGATCGCGGTGGTCGTCGGCCAGCTCGATCTCGTTGCCGTGCACGTCCTCGCCCAGCGGCTCACCGGCCGGGCGCAGCGCCTCACCCGCCGCGTGCACGGTGGTGTCACGGATGTGGGAGAGCAGGACGTCGTGCTCGTCGAGCCAGGGGTCTTCGAGGGTCAGCTCCGTTCCCCGTCCGGTGATCCCGAACCGGGTGTAGGCGACGGTGCGGACGGCGGTGACGCGGGTGACGACGAGCGCGTACGCCTCGGCGCCGGGAACGCCGTCGGGAGCGTCCGACCCTTTGCGCGGCCGCTCGATCCCGACCCGGCTCCCGACGGTGATGGCGCCGTGCTCCCTGTCCAGCGGCAGCACCTTGCGGTACGCGGGATCCGGGACGGTGAGCACGCCGACCTCCACGGCGGCGGCCTCGGTGCGGGACGCGTACCGGACGGTCACGACGAAGTCCCCGTGCCGCTCCTGGATCGCCGGGTCGCCGCGGGACAGCACCCACTCGGCGGGCCCCTCGTTGTCGACCGTGACCCGCACCCGGCGCTCGCCGTCGGGATCCCCGACCGTGATCGTGAGAGCGGGCAGGCCGGGATGCAGCCGCACGGTGATGCCGCGCCGCTCGCCCTCGCCCTGCCTGGACACCTCGATCCGGCCGGGACCCAGGTCGAACGTGGTGTCGGCGAGCGGCTCCACGCGGCGCTGCACAGTTTGCTCCGGCTCCGCGTGGACGAACTCCGCGCGGACGGGCGCGCGTCCCGCCGGGTCGAGCACCACGCGGGTGCTGGTCAGCGTGGCGCCCGGCAGCGGCCAGTCGGACAGCCGGACCACCCGCCCCTGCTCGTCCTGGACGGGCTGCAGCGGCGCCGTCGACCCGAACGGCGCGGCGGACAGCCGCATCGCCAGCAGCTCCGTCAACGCGTCGCGGGGCGCTTTCGACCGGCGTGATCTGAGCGTCGCGCGTGGCTCGGCGGGCATCCCGGCGAGCTCCTCGGCGAGTTCGCGCAGCTCGGCCACGACAGCGGTGAGCTGCTCGAACCAGGCGGCGACCGCCGCGGACGCGGCCGCTGCGAGCGCCTGCGCCTCGCGCAGCCGGTCCAGCGGCTCGGCCAGCCGGGCGGTGAACGCCTCTGGGCTGGTGATCTCGCCGAGGTCGTCCCGCAGCGGCGCGAGCACCTGCGCGTCGAACGCCGCGATCAGGCGGCTGACCGGTCTCGGGTTGGGGTTGTCGGGGGTCGGCTCGCCGTCGCCGTCGCCGGGGCCGCCGTCCGGCTCGGTGATCCACTGCCGCAGCTCGGCCACCAGCTGGGCGAGGGTCGGGGGCGGCGACTGCTGCAACGCGATGGCCGTGACGTCCTCCTCCCGGTCCACGCGCAGGCGCGCGATGGGGATCAGGCGCAGGATGTCCGTGCCGAAGGCGAACAGCAGCCGGTCGCCGACCACGAGGCCGGTCGTCGTTCCCACCACGAAGATCTCCGGCCGTTGGTCCAGGTCCCTCGGGAAGAGCAGGTCCGGACGGCGGCGGCGCACTGCCAGCAGGTTCCAGGCGGCGCGGGCGGTCAGGTCGGCGTCGGTCTCGAATGTCTGCGCCTCCTCGCCGGAGGCCGCGGGGACGCTGTGGCTGCGCGCGCCGCGCGGGATCAGCACGCCGCCGTCCGCGCCCCGGGTGTCGGCCGCGATGGTGTAGGCCAGGTGGGTGTCGGCGCCGAGCGCGGGCCGCGGCCGGTATCCGACCAGGCGTCCGAGCAGCTCAAGCGACAGCGGGTCGTCCGCGGTGCGCAGGTACGCCTCGTCCGCGATCCGCTCGGAATGGAAGGTCAGCAGATCGCCGAGCAGCGCGGCGGCGTCCAGCATCGCGATCGCCGGATCGTCGGTGGTGCGCACGGTCAGATCGCGCAGCGCCGGATGGTCGGGCGAGGTGAGCCGGTCGAGCATGGCGCGCAGGAACGACGCGTGGTCGCCGACCCGGTAGCCGAGCGAGGTCCGGCCCGGCGGGTTGTACAGCCGGTCGGGCGGGTTGTACGGCCGGTCGTTCATCGGGCGCCTCCCGCCTCGACGAGGTTGATCTCCAGGTGGCCGTTCTCCGGCCGGACGGGATCGTTGTCGCACCGCACGACCTCCAGCGGGCCGAGCCGCAGCAAGCCGTCCCGCAGCTCCCCGGCGTCGTCCGCGAACAGCCTGCGGAACCGGGTCACGCGCACGCTCACCACACCCGGGACCGCGGCCGCCACCGCCACCAGGCGGCTGAGCCGCACCGGTTCACCGAAGGTCAGCCCGTCCGGATGGAAGAACCCGCGCCGCAGGCCGCCGGTCTTGGCGCCGTGGCCGTGGCCGCGCAGCCGCCGCCGTCCGAGGACCCGGTAAAGCTCGGCCAGGATCTCCCCGTGCCGGTGACCTGGGGACGCGCACACGTCCAGCGCGATGTCCAGCGGCACGTGCAACGCGGGCCCGACGACGAGATCGTGACCGATCCGACGGTAGCGGCCCAGCGCGCTCTCGACCCGTTCGAGCAGCGCGTCCGACGGCGTTCCCGTGCGGTAAGCGTCGACGGCGACGTGCGCCTCCTGGACGCCACCCGCCCACCGGATCTCGGCCGCTGCCCGCTGCACCCCGGGAACCAGGGAGGCCAGCGCCGCGTAGTCGTTGGCGGTGACGGCCCGCTCGGCGGGAGCGTGCTTGATCGCGAACGGCGCGAGCCTGCGCACCTTCTCGACGGCTTCCGGCTCCGTACCACCGGCGGCGGGAAGGGGGTTGCGCACGGCCATGACGGGAGTCTCTCCGGACGGTCCTTCCTCGGGGTCGTGGCACAGCACCAGCGTGTTGATCGCCTCAGCGCCGACGTTGCCCGCCGTGCCGCCGCCCACCCGGTAGTGCACCCGCAACCGGGAACCGGGACGCGGCCGCGCACCGTTCGTGCCGTCGCCGAACCGCAGCGCGAGCCTTCCGTCGTCGCCGAGCTCGCCGACGAAGTGCCGGTCGTGCGGCCCGCTGCCGAGCAGGTCGCGCCGCGGCTCCCAGACGTCGTCGCCGTCTCCGATGATGCGGACCGATGGCAATGCGCGCCGGGGATCCTGCGCCACCTCGGCGGTGGGGCCGTGCAGTACGGGGTCGTCGGGCCGCAGCCCGGTGGCGTACTGCGGCCCCCAGGCATGCCGGATCTCCCAGGCGACGCGGTCGTCCAGGACGCTCCCCGCCCGCGCCCGCGCGACGAGCACCGCCAGTCGGCGCCGCTTGCCCGCCAGCAGCTGGTCGCTCCTGTGCAGCAGGACGCGCAGCGCCCGCACCGGATGTTGCCGCAGCTCAAGCCGCTCCAGCGTGCGTAATCCGAACACCACCGCCAGCTCGCCGATCTCCTCATCCGACAGCCCGTCGCGGTCGCGGGCGCTGCGCCACAGCTCGGTCAGCCGCCGCTCGATCCGCTCCGGGATTCCCGCGAGCAGCGCGGCCTGCCCGGCGCCGACGTGACGCGGGCCGGGGTGGGGAACGGCCTGCACCACAGGCTTTCGTTCAAGGACGGGCCGGAACCGGAGCGGCGCGGCCTGGCTCGGCTGCGGGTGCCAGCACCCGAACGCGGGCGGTTCGCAGCAGGGCGGACGCGCAGGCGCCACCGGCACGGTGATCGTTTCCGGGGTCGCGCCGCACCAGGTCAGCGACCGGCCATGGTCGACCGGCACGACATTGCCGCGCGCCATGCTGACGTCCTCGATCGGATCGCAATCGTCCCCGCCGACACTGGACAAGCACAGCGGGAACGCCAGGGCGTCCTCCTCCGCCCAGCCGATCTCCACGACCGGCTGCCCGGCGAGCCGGTCCACGTCCGGGATGACCGAGGTCAGCCGCACCGCCTGCCGGCGGACCGGGTCGGCGTCGACAGGCAGGCCGGAACGCGGCCCCCGCACCTCCTCGAAGATCAGCACGTCACCGGGCCGCAACGCTAGCCCGCCCCGTCCGTGCTCCGCCTCGTCCTCGCCGGCCCATTCGTCTCGCAGCGTCGCCGAGACAGCGCCCTGGCGCAGGGTGCAGCGCTCGTCTCCCCACGTCCAGAACCTGATCGTGTTGTGCTGCGGACGCAGCTCGACGGGCCGCTCGCCCAGCGGCTCGAAGACCTCCACCGGCCCCTGCTCGTGGAGCACGGCCAGATCCCGCTCGTCCAGCAAGGCACCCCGGCCGTCGACAGCGGCGAACCTGAATGAACCGGGCCGCAGCGAGACCGGCTCGCTGACCTTGACGGCAACGTACCCGCGCGCATTGCAACCGTCGTGCATCGGATAGTCGATCAACCGAGTGTGACGGCGCACCGACACCCGCAGGCGCGCGGTGTCGAGATATGCCTCCGTCGCGACCGCGTCCTGCTGGTAACTGATCTGGTCCCCGGTGTAGGCGAGGATCTCCGCGAGCGTGACCCCCAGGTCGGCCGGGTTGCGCTCACGCCATTGCGGGACGGTCAGCGCGAGCCGTTCCAGCACCACCCGGCGCAGCGAGTCGTAGTCACGCGCGGTGTAGTCGACGACCACGTCATCGCCGTCGTCGTGAAGGTCGTCCTCGCCGCAGTGCTCGCAGTCGTCCCCGCAGTCGAACGGCGACGGGCACTGCGGACGGAACCAGAAATCCGCCTGGTAATACCGCTGGTCCAGCCCCGGGAAGGGGTCGTCGCCGGGCCGCCCGTACGGGTCGGTCTCGACGATCGACAGCCGGTAGCGGGAGAGGTCCCCGGCCCGGTCGACCGTGACGCGCAGCTGGTCGTCGTCCTCCGGGTTAGACGCGCGCTCGACGTCCACCTCGACGGCCTGCACGTCGGTGATCCGGCGTCCACCGTCGATCCGCACGTTCTCCGGACCAAGGTCCTCCGGCGCCCTGCCGAGAAACGTGACCGTCAGGACGCGGCCGTCGTCGCTCACCTCAACCTCGTCGACGCCGCTCAGCTCTGCCTCCCGGACGAGCCCGCGCCTGCGATCCGTACGGCACACGGCGTCGCCGATCTGTACGCTCACGCGGAACCGCCCCCTTCCGGTGTCTGCTCGAAGACGTCCGCGCGTTCGTTACCGGTCGCGCGCACCACGTAGGTCACGTCGACCCGCACCGTGCCGTCACCGCTCTCCACGTCCAGCGACCGGACCTCGATCAGCTCGCCGAGCCACCGGTCCAGCGCGGCCTGCACGGACAGCTCCAGCGTGGCGGCGAGCTCCGGGCCGCCCGGCGCGAAGACCAGGTCGAGCAGGCCGCAGCCGAACCCGGGACGCATCACCCGCTCGCCCGGAGTGCAGAAAAGGAGCTGTTCAACCAGGTCACGGACGTGTTCGTCGTACGACGCGTCGGCGGTGCGTCCCCGCCGCTCGATCCGGAACGGGAAGGCGATATCAGTGCGCGCGGGTTTCGTCCTCACCGGCAACGCACCCCCTGACCTGCCGTCCCGGAGGTTCGCGGCGCCCCCTGCGGCACCGACAGGGCGTCGAAACACAGTCCCCGTGTGGTGTCGAGAAGCACCGGCGCCCCGTCGACCCTCACCCCTTCGCCATCCGGCGTCCATCGGACCGTGGCGCACTTCGAGCAACCGCTGATCGTGACAGTGCCCGCCGCGGTCGCGAGCGGCACGCCATCAAAGCGCACAGCGGGATCACGGGCACCGGCCGGTGGGGCGGCGGCGACTCCGCGCCCACCGTGTGGGCAGACGAACACGGTGTCGCCGCCGACGAGATTCCCGTACATCGCTCCTCGCTCCCTCAGCGCTTCTTCGGGACGGTGATCCGCCCGTCGTTGATGTCGGCCTCGCCCGCGGAGAGCCGGAACGTCCCCCCGTTGCCGTCGCCCGTTTGCACGCCCTCATGGTTGATCTGCACGAACGCCCCGCCGGGCGCCTCAAGCCGCACCCCGCCCCCTTCCGGGGCATCAGAAAGGACGATTTTGTGCCCGCCCGGGGTCTGGATCACCACGGGATGCGACCGCCCCGCGCCGCGGGCGTCCGGCGGCAGCTCCGACTCGTCCCCATACCAGCACCCGGACCAGATCGGATAACTGGGATCACCCTGCTCGAACTCGATCCACACACCTGCGCCAGGTTCCGGGACGACGTACTGTCCGGCCTGCTGTCCGGTGAACGGGAGACACGGCATCGCCCAGGAAGACACCTCGTCGCCGAGGACGTCCGGCACCTGCGCCGTGATCCGGGCGATCCGCAGCGGGTCGTTATTGCTGACGACCCGTCCGCGGTACTTCCCGGGAAAACGTTGGTTCGGCGGTGGCATGCGGTGTGCTCCTGGTGTTGTCGTTACGGGCGTACGGTGTCGCTTCGGGCGATCAGGCCCTCGCGGGAGAGCGTGAAGTTCTGCCGGTACGAGCCGGGTCGCAGGTTGTGGGTGACGGAGGTGACGAAGTAGTCGCCGTCATAGGCCACACCGGCGCCGCGTACGCCCACCAGCTCGCGCGGGCGCAGCACGTACCCGTGCCGGGTGACGTCCAGCGACCCGGATCCGGAGATCGCGTCCGCGGACGTGGCGGCGCGCGCCAGCAGCTCGGCCTCGGCCTCGGCCCGGGTCTTCTTGGCGGTGCCGGGCAGCGTCGTGCGTTTGAGTGTCTGGGTCGGCTCGCGGGCCAGCGGCGGGCGGAGCGGGTCGATGACCGGCTGCGGCAGCAGCGTCGACTCGCGGGTCACCGGGTCTTGCACGCGGGCCGAAGGCTCCTCGCGGGCGGTGCCGTCGTAGGCGAACGTGAGCTGTTCTACGGTGTTGGCCGCGTCCATGTTGACGGTCAGCGCGTGCTGCCGCTCGCCGAGCCGCTGCTGCGGCCCCCAGTACGCGGTGGACCGGCCGGGCCGCGGTCCCGGGTCGAGGTAGAAGGTGTAGCCGTTGGCACGGGCGAGCTCGTTGAGGTACTGCAGGTCGGTGCCGGACTGGAAGTCGATGCGTACGTCCTGGCGGGGCGGCTGCTCGATCTGCTCCCTGATGATCAGCGGCTCGATCCCGTAGTCGGCGTACTGCCGGATGATCCGCTCGGCCCGCTGGGCCGGTGCCAGGTTTGCGAACCCGCCGGCCCGTTCCTCCAGGTCCATGAGCAGGCTGAGGTCTTCGCCGGTGACGGTGAGGGTGGACTGCCCGGGACGATTGCTGGCGCCGATCTCGTGGCGGGTGATCAGGCCGTCCATCAGGACTGTTTGGGTGCCGCGAATCGTGGTGGTGAGGATCAGCCGGGTCTTCGGGTCGAAGGCGCGCTCCGGCAGCAGCCGCCGCGCGATCAGCCCGTTCTTGGTCAGGTCGAAGGCCAGCTGGAAACCGCTGCGTTCGCCCGCGGTGAGGGTGATCTGCGCGGACAGCAACGCCTCGGACACCTCGGCGGGCACCGGACGGGCAAGCTTGGGGCCCATCTGAATGGTGAGGTTGACCGGGCTGGTTCCGATCGGTTCGTCAGCCAAGGCCGGTGCCCTCCTCCGGGATGTCGATCTGGCGGCCGGGCTCGGCGGTCAGCTCCCGCGGGTTCAGCACCGGGTTGGCGCTGGCGATCCGCCACCACTGCTCCGGGTCGCGGAGGTAGCGCTGCCCGAGATGGTCGGGACGCTCCCCTTCGCTGACGGTGTGCGTGGTGACGTCGTCGGGGTCGGGGAGCGGCGGCAGCAGGCGGCGTTTCGTATAGCGCACCTCGGTGCCGTCGGGCAGTCGGTGGATCCCGATCTCGGTCTCGTAGTAGCGGCTGCTGCGCGGGTACGGGCGCGCGCCGGGGATCCGATCCATCGCGGTCTGGAATGGTTCGATCATGCTGACGCTCCTATGTCGCCGGGCGACAGGCCGAGTGCGCCAAAGCTGCCCACACCCGCCGCGGCCGCCAGCCGCTCCTTCTGTGCCAGGTGCGCCAGGTAGAGGTTGGCGCCCGGGTGCCCGGCGGGCAGGTCGGTGACCGACAGCACCTTCATCCCGATGCTGAGCGACGCCCGGATTGGGTTAAGGTTCACGTCGAACATCGACTCGTTGACCGACAGTTCGGTGAGCCGCACCGGCATGATCCGCTTGACGCCCCAGGTGAACAGCGTCAGCGGCATCTCGATCGGGCTGATCTCGATCGAGCCCTTCTTGGCGAGCCTGGCCTGCTCACGCAACTGCGCCGTGGTCGGCTGCACCAGCATCTCCAGCGCCGCCAGCTGCGGGTGAATCCCATTGGGCGCCGGAAGCTCAAGTTGATCGGTGGAGTCGATCTCCGCGGTGAACTTCCACTGCTCCTCGGCCGGCCCCTTGAGCCGCAATGCTTCATTACGGTCCCCACTCCCGGCCCCACCGCCGCCCGTTTCACCGGTCTCCCCCGCCGCCTGCGGCGCCAGCGACCGTTCCAACGTGTCAGGATTAAACTGCAGCACAATCACCCGCTGCGGCGCGCCGCGTTCGGGGTCGACGATAACGATGCCGGAGCGGATGGGCTTGGGTATGTCGGCATAGCGGGTCATAGCCTCTTCCTATCTACCGGAGTCGTTCAGCGAGCAGTGCCGACGCTCATACTTGGTGATACTGGACATCAGAGCCGCTCCCTGAGCCGTTCCCGAAGGGGGTCGTAGTCGTATTCCGGGAACAGTTCCGGGAAGGTTTCGAGCATGTCCTTCAAGTTGCTCGCAATGCTGATGAAGTCATCGCCTGCGAGCGAAATGTCTGCGAACAGGCATTGCCAGCTGGAAACGCCCTTCGTGACAGTGAGAGCGTCGAGGTACTCACAGTAGTTGATGTCCATCTTGAAGACCCCACGCCGAAGGTCGTGGTACCAGATTTCTGGCACCGTGACGCCTGGTAGCAGGCGTAGGGCAGAAAGAGCTCCCGTTCCACTTCCTGGCCGGTCATCGATGACGCGGAACTCCGTGTAGAGCTGCCGTTCGAACTCGGATGAACTCTTCGAAGCAAGCGGCGGTGGCGGGGTGGCCAGTGCGGCAAGTAGATACGAGAGCCTGAATTCGCCCGTGAGCGTTACATCATCTTCCTCGAATCGCCAGTGGCTGGAGAATTCGTCGAAGCGAATGAAGCAGCGCTGGAGAGATGGGTCCAGGGGCATGTCATAACGGTCGGAGATAATGCGGAATACCGACTGTGCGTCGCCGAACTCGGTTGCAAGTTCTCCTGGCTCGTCTGCGTGTACTTGGATTCTTGGGTTCTCCCTCAGTTCATTGATTACTTTCCGCAATCGTCTTTCACAATCAGTAAGATTATTCACTATTCCCTCGCTTCAGGTATAACGCTAGTAGGTGATCCGGCCGATTCCGTCCAGCTTCATTATTTCCTGGATTACCGTGTCGAGGTTGCCAAGCGGGCGTCCCACCTTAGGCGGGGCCGCCCCCCTTCCTTCGTGGAATTCCAGCCTTGCTTTCAGGTCGCCAAAACGTTTGAACTTGCGCTGTTTAGACAATTTTTTGATCACTTTGACGAATGCGGGAGTTGCGCCTAGTTGTTCTATATATAGCTGCTCGGATTCGTTCGGATCGTTTACTCGGATAGTCCACTTGAGGTTGCGGGGGAGGCGAATTGACTCCGCGTAGGAATCCGTCATCGACTTTTCTTCCCAAGCGTTACCCACCTTCTTGTAGCTACCATATTTCGCCACGATGTGCGAAGGGAAGAATTCGTTGGGACTGGGATGGAAGTTCACCTGAACGGAATACCAAATCATCTTCCCGTCCGGCTCTCTGGCCTTATCCGCTTGATCTTCGATCTCGTCTTTGAAGGCGTTGTTGGTTCGCAGAGGAGCCGGTACGAGGTTGGATCCTGAAGCAAGGCCGCCTATGCGTTCCGATAGAAGGTGCATCTTCAAGGTGTAATCGGGGGGCCTGTAGAGTCCGGAACTCCAGCCCAGCGGGTTCCCCGGCTTGGCATAGTCTGAATCCTCGCCCCGGGGAGTGCTGTTCTTTATGTAGGACGCCTTGAAGCTTCGAGCGCGCACCCCGTCGATGAACGGAGGGAGCACGGTAGGGGGAAGCTCTGGTTCGTCTGGCCAGACGCTGCGCTGTGCCATGAAGTACGCGAGTTCAACCATCCTGTCCCGTAGGCGCACATAGTCGCGCGACAGAGTGCTGGTCCCGATCCTTCGGCGACCGGAAGCCCCTGTCGAGGTTCGGGGCGACATGCCATCTTGCGTTCGCTCGACTTGGAGATGCAGGTTACTGGCGTTGCGAAGCGCGTGCGCTTGCTCCGTCTTCTGGGGGGAATCGTCCAGCCTCGCGATCTCGTGGCTCCACTCGCCAAAGAACGTGCTCATCGACTCGGTTTGGCTGCGCACAATCAGGTCTGCGCTTCGCGTACGTCCATTGAAGAGGAGGGTGTGGACCTCACCGTTGTTTATGCGGAACCGTACCGTCGGCAAGTCGAGGTTACGTAGAGAATCCGCCTCTTCGTTCTTTCTGTCGTTCTTAGCCTTAGGGCTTTTTGGCCTGCCGGGTGTATCGCTGTCCTTGTCGGGCTTGAGCGGACGAGGCTTGCCAGGCCTACGAGGGCCGGGCTTGTCGCTATCCCTGTCCGGCCTGGGTTTGCGGGGACCCGGCCTGTCACCGTCCCGGTCCGGCCTCGGCTTGCGAGGGCCGGGCACGTCGCTGTCCTGCGGCTTGTTCGGGTCTCGGTCCCTGGGCCTGTCGGGGTCTGTGTCGTCGCCCCTGGGCTTGTCCGGTTCCCTGTCGTCGGGCTTCTGCCTGCCGGATTCCTGGTCACCCTTCGGTTGGTCTGGTCCTTTGTCGTCGGGCCTCGGCTTCGGGGTTGGCTCGGGCTTCGGCTTTGGTGGGGGTTTCGGCTGCGGCTTGGGCCTCGGGGACGGAGTCGGGCGGGTGTCCGGCTTGCCGTCGTCCTTGTCCTTCGGCTTCCCGTCCTTATCTTTGTCCGTGGGCTTGCCGTGACCCGAGGGCTTGGGCCTGCCGGGGGCGGCGTCCTTGCCCGAGCCTGGCGTCGCGGGCTTGTTGGGGTCGGGCTTCGTGCTGGGCTTCGGTTTGGTAGTGGTCGGGCGCGCGAGCGGGGCAGTGGCGAAGGGCTTGCCGTCGGTGCCGTCCTTCTTCGGTTTCTGCTCCTGGTCCTTCTTGTCGCCACCCTTGTCGTCCGATCCCGCAGCGCCCGGCCCCTTGTCTCCGCCCTTGTCGCCCTTGCCGCCGAGCTTGGCGGCGACGTCCTTGAGGCGCTTTCCCACCTTCGCGACGTACTTGCCGATGCCGCTTAGCAGGAACTCGTAGGCCAGTTCGAGGAGTGCGACGATGCCGGCCGCGACCGCCTTCGCGAAGAGGATGCCCGCGCCGCCGCTGCGGACAGCCTTCAGCCAGCTGATGACCGCGCCGACGGCGCGTATGATCTCGCTCAGTGCGCCGATGGCCGTACGGATGGCGTCGATGACGGCCATTACCCAGCCCGCGCCCGGGATCAGCTTGGCGACGACCTTGGTGATGACGATCTCGCCGATGATGAACGGGAGTTGGGGGACGATGGCCTCCCATGTCTCCTTGACGATCCTTTCCAGGGTGTAGCCACCCTTGATCAGCTTGTCCAGGGTGGCCTTCGGTACACCGATGATCTCTTGGATCTTCGACTGGAACCACTGCTTGACGGCCTCCTTGACCTCGCGGAACAGATGGTTCTTCGCACCGTCCACCGCCGAGTTCTTGGCGCCGCTCAGCCAGCCGCCGGGGTCGGAGAGGAAGTCCACCGCGATCATCATGAACTCGCCGAGCGCGTTCAGCAGTTTGGAGGCGTAGTCCAGGACCGCCTTGACCGCAGCGACGACTGCCTTGATCACGTCCTGCAGCATCTTCTTGAGGATGTTCAGGATGTCGCTCAGCAGCTTGCCGATGGCGTTCAGCAGATCGGTGATGATCTGCTTCAGCATGGTGGCGAGCTTGTTGACGAAGGCGATCGCGGCCTCGATCAGTGACGTGATCAGCTTCCGGATACTGTTGGCCAGTTCGATGATGGCCCGTACCATGGATTTGACGAATTCGATCAGGTCATTGATGAGATTCTTGATCGTGTCGACGATGAACTTGCGGGCCTCGTTGATCCAGCGCTCGACCGTCTCCTTGAAGTTCTTGATGAAGCCGACGACCGCGTCACGCGCCTTCCTGATGACGCTGACGATCGCGTTCTTGATCTCGATGACCTTCTGTTTGATCCAGTCGAAGGCCTTGCTGATCCAGTTGCCCGACTCCTTGACACTGTCGTCGCGCTTCTTCTCGGCGTCCTGTTCGGCCTTGGTGTTCTCGTCCTGGATCTTCTTGTCGCCGTCCTCCTTCTCCTTGGTGACGTCCTTGTCGGTCTTCTCTTCCTTGTCCTTGACGTCCTTGCGGACCTTCTCGTGCCGCTCGGTCTTCTTGGTGCCGAGCTTCTTGAGCTCCCCGTCCTGCTCCTTGCGCCAGTCGGAACGTTGTGTGGTGACCTCGTTCAGGGCCTTCTCGCGCTCGCCCGCCTGATTCTTGGTGTTGGTTGCAACCTCGGCGTTGACCTTCTGCTTGTGCTTCTGCTGCGAGTCGCGGAAGTCCCTGTCCTTGGTCTGCCGCCCCTCGGAAATGCCCTGCTGGCCCTCGCTGAACGCGGCCTGGAACTGCGGACCGCGATCGTGCTCCGCTACTTCGGAGGCAGCCTCGGGAGGTACGGCACCGGTGGCCGCGCCGGTCCCGGGCGCACCGCCCTTGCCGCCCTCCGGGCCGGGCACCTTCGCCGTCATCTGCTCCTTCGGAGCATTGGGGTAGACCTGGTTCTCACCCATCGGGCGGCCGGCGTCGTCACGGCCCGTCGCGACAGTCTCCTGGCCCTTGGTGTCGACAGCGGAGCCCTGTTCGCCGGCCGTCTGCTCGGCGGCGCCCTCCATCTGCACGCCCGGCGCGTTGCCCGCCTGGGCCTGCTTGAGCGCCTCGTCCTTGGTCGGCAATCCGGCGAACTTGGCCGCCAACTCCTGTGCGTCCACCTCGAAGCCGAGCTTGTTGGCGATCCAGCCGAGGCCAAAACCCAGGGCCATCTTGAAGGAGTCCCAGCCGCCCGGCTCTTCCGCCTTCTCCGCCTCGATCGGCCCCTCGGGCTCCTTGGCGCCCTTGACCTCAGCCTTCTCCTCCTCGGGAGCCTCGGACTTTTTCGCCGGATCCTGTGAGTACTGGGCCGGTGCGTCGGCCTTCGGCTTGCCCTGTAGGGTCTGCGGCGCGCCCGCCGGGCGCTGCATCGAGGGAGGCGCCGCGGCGAGCGCCTTGTGTTCGTCTCCGACGGTGCGGTCCACCGAGCCGCTCACGCCGGTCATCGCCGCAAGTGCCTTGTGGGGCTTGAGTTTTGCGGCAGTGGACAGGCCCGCTTCCGGGGCTACCTGCGAGAGGTTCGGGGCCGGTGCGGAGTCCTTTTTCCCCTTGGTCGGTGCGGCCGCCCTGCTACCGCCTCCACCGCCGCCGCCACCGCGCTGTGCCTTGGCGGCGGGAGCCGCCCTGGGCGCCGCGGCCGGAGCCTCGGGGGCCGTTGTAGGTTCCGGAGCGGCGGGCGCGGACTCCTTCGCTGCCGGGGCCTCCGTACGGGACGTCCGCTCGTTCGTCGCCGGGCTCCCGCCCGACGGCTCGCGCCGTGCCTCGCCGGCCGCGTTGCTGCTCGCGCCGCCGGGCGTATCGGCGTTGGACCCGCCGGAGATATGGGTGTCCCGGGCGGGCGAGGGCGCCTTCGAGTCGGCCGTCGGCTCGCTCTTGGCCGCCGGAGCCGAGTCCGTCCTCTTCTGTTCCTGTTTGGCCACCGGCTCCGACGCCGCCGACTGACCGCCCAGCGCCTGCTGAGAGGCCTTCTCCGGAGCACCCCCCGACCTGTCGCCCCCGGCAGAAGTGCCCTTCTCCTCCTTGGCGGCCTGTTCCTTGGTCTCGCTGCCGCCCTCGGACTTGCCCGACGCCTCCTGCACCGTCATCTGTGCAGCGACGGGGCCGGCTTTCGGGTCGTCGCCGCTCGCCGGGTTCTTCGACACCGCGCCCGGTGCCGGCGGTGATGCCTCGGCGGCCTCTTTCAGAGCGAGATCGCCGGGCTGTCCGCCTGCTGGTTCACCCTCCTCCGCCTCAGCCGACGGCTCCGTGTCGGCGACGTCCTCTTCGGGCTCGGCCTCCGCAGCCGCCGCTTCCTCAGCGTCTTCGGCGTCCTCCGCGTCCCGCTCGGCCTGTACTTTGTCGGCCTTGGTCACCGGTGGGGTGGGGAACGACGGGAGTGGCGGAGTGGCGGACGAGGACGGGTCGAGCTTGTCCGCGGTCGGTACGCCGGACACATCGAGGTCCTGCTCGGGCAGGAAGTCCTCCGGCTGGAGCTTGATGTCCCAGGCGCTCTTCTCCTCGCCACCGACCTTGACCTCCGATTCGCTGCCGGAACCGAACGGGTTCTCGTCGGCCTTCTCCTCCGGACCCTCGAGATCCTGGTTGCGTACACCGTCGAGCGTGCTGTCCGCGCCGGACAGCTGGGTGTCCTTGCCGGCCGTCGTGGGCGAACCCGTGGGTTTCGCCGACCCGGCCTTGTCCTCCGGCTTCAGCTGCTGCCCCGCCACGAGCGAATCGACCGCGCCCGGACGGTTCTTGGCCGCGGACTCCTCCTCGCTGGCCGCCGGGACGCCCTGCTGGTCGGTTTCTTCAGCGCCCTGCTCCGAGTCCGCGGTCTCCCGCGTACCGCCGTCCTGCTGCCCGTCCTCGGATCTCGCGCCCGAAGGCGCGCTCTGAGCTACCGGCCGCGCCTCCGGAGATGAT
Source organism: Actinomadura sp. 9N215 (assembly GCF_044326345.1). Taxonomy (NCBI): domain Bacteria; kingdom Bacillati; phylum Actinomycetota; class Actinomycetes; order Streptosporangiales; family Thermomonosporaceae; genus Actinomadura; species Actinomadura sp. 9N215. The sequence goes on from NZ_JBIRBA010000041.1 coordinate 68,502, forward strand.
GCTGGTTGCTGCGCGGTCGCGGCGGCCGGTGCCGCCGCATGTTGCTCGCCCGATGACGTACTTCCGCGATCGCCTCCCGTATCGGTGCCCGGCGTCTGCTGCTGACCGCCGCGGGGCGCACCGCCGCCCTGCGGGGTAGTGCCGTTCTCCGGTGTGCCGCCGTTCTGCGGGGTGCTTCCGGCGGCACCACGCGTGCCGGGCTCGTCCTTCTCCGGTCCCGGCGCCACCATGGGCTTCCGCTGCTGTTCCCGCCGCTCTTCGGCCGTCTGCCACTCGGTCTCGCGCTGGAACTCGAGCTCCTCGACCGGATCCGGCTCGATGGCCGGGACGTCGAGCGAGTTCTCCTCCGGCCGATCGTCGGCCTCGATCTCGTCGACGAGGTCAAGTACACGCTCGTACTCCGGGCTGAGCAGCCTGATCTCCAGCCGTTCGAGGACGGTGTACCGCAGCTCATCGGGCAGCCGCGCCAGCTGCCTGCGGGTGCGCTTCGACAAATCCGCCGGATCGCCGCGCAGTGAGCGCACGATGCCGTTCGTCAGCCGGTCGACCAGCGTGGCGGGATCGATCTGCTCCGCGCGCATTCGGTCGGCGTCGACGGTGGCGTAGCGCAGCCAGCCCGGGGTGGCCTGGCCGGGCTCTGCCTCGGGCGTCGCCTCGTCGTTTCGTACGAGATCCCGCGCCGCCGACTCGGCCTCGCGCTCGGCCGCATCCTGCGGCAGGCTCACCGCGCCCACATCGCGCCCGGCACGCAGCGTGCCCAGGCCGTTCGGGTTCTGCACGGTGTGCAGCAGCTCGTGCGCGAGCAGCCGCTGTCCGTTCACGAGGCCGGGCTGGTAGGCACCCTCGCGGAAGAAGATCTCCTGGCCGACCGCGACCGCGTCCGCGCCGAGCATCTCGGTGAGCGCGGCGGCGTCCCGGTCGGTGTGCAGGCGTACCCGGCCGAGGTCGTGGCCGAGCGTCTCCTCGAGCTCGCGCCGTACGCCCGGATCCAGCGGCTGTCCGGCGCCGCTGACGATGTCCCTCGGCTCGGGTGTACGAGCCTTGGCGGCATGCTCCTTGCGTTTGCGGCGCCGGTCCGCCGCCTGCGTCGACCGGGTGTCCTGGGCGAGGGTCGAGCCGCTCATGATGCCCGCCCCTGCCCGGACAGTCCGACGTGTACGGCGCGGGCCAATGCCCTGCCCAGGCGTCCCGGCGAGGTGGTCGCCGGCAGCGGCGGCAGCCCGGTCAACGTGTCCAGCCTGCGGTCGGCATCGGCCAGCGGTACACCGCGGGCCCGGATGAGCCGGTCAAGCTCCCGCTCGAAGGCGGCCGACACCAGGTCCGGGTCGACGCGGTGGTCGAATCCGTCGAACACCAGCTCGCCGATCTCCACCCGTACGGTGCGCGACTGCTCTACACCCATCCGCGCACCTCCGACGGAGACAGCGAGCGCTCCAGCTTCTGGTACTCGGTGCGGGCCGCCGCCAGCAGGTGCCGCATCCGCAACCGGTCGCCCGCGTCGGCGGCGAGGAACGCGCCGGACAGTGCGATGTTGCGGATCGCGCCGCCCGCCACCGTCAGCTGGGCGAGCCGCTCGTGGTCTACGCCCTCGGTGGGCGCCTGAGCGGGCAGCACCCGACGCCAGATCTGCGCGCGCTCCCGCTCGCTGGGGAAGGGGAAGTCGACGACGAACCGGATCCGGCGCATGAAAGCGGTGTCGAGTGCCTTCTTCATGTTCGTGGTCAGCACCGCCAGACCCCGGTACGCCTCCATCCGCATCAGCAGATAGCTGACCTCCAGGTTGGCGTACCGGTCGTGGCTGTCCTTGACCTCGCTGCGCTTCCCGAACAGCGCGTCGGCCTCGTCGAACAGGAGCAGCGCGCCGCCGCGTTCGGCCGCGTCGAAGACCTTGCGGAGGTTCTTCTCGGTCTCCCCGATGTACTTGCTGACCACCTGCGACAGGTCGATGACGAACAGGTCGAGGCCGAGTTCGTTCGCCATCACCTCGGCGGCGAGGGTCTTGCCGGTGCCGGAGCTGCCCGCGAACATCGCCGTGACGCCGAGGCCGTTGCGCAGTGTCCGCGCGAAGCCCCATTCCTGGTGGACGATGCCGCGGCGGCGTGTGTGCGCGACGATCTCGCGCAGGATCCGCGACTGTGGTTCGGCGAGGACGAGGTCGTCCCACCCGGCGATGGGTTCGATACGGCGGCCGAGCTCGTCCAGGCCAATCCGGGCCTCGGCGAGCCCGGCCCGCCAGGCGAGCGTCGCGGCGTCCGGGGTGCCCGGGGTGTCCGCGTCGTCCTCCGAAGCGGACAGGTCGCGGCGGACGGCGGCGGCGGCCGACCTGACGGTGTGCGGCGGCAGCTGGAACTGCGCGACCAGCGACCGCAGCCGCTCGTCGGTGATCTGCGGCAGGTCGGCGAACGCGTCCGCCCAGACGGTGAGCTGCTCCTCGTCGTCGAGCCTGGGGACGGCGACGCGTTCGCCGGTCCTCATCGGGTCGGCTTCCTCACCCGCGGTGCCGGTTCGCCCTGGGCCGTCGCGGGCGATCACGAGCGGTACGGCGGCGGCGCCGATGAACGCGTCGGCGGCGGCGTGCTGGTCGCGGTCCAGCTCGCCGACCGCGATCAGCAGGGCGGCGGGCAGCAGGATCGCCTCCCGCTGCCAGAGGCGGGCCAGCCGGTCCCGCTCGGCGGGGTCGGCGGGGACGTCGGCGGCCGCCATGGCGTACAGGGCGAGGCCGCGGCGGTGGGCCGCGGCGGCGGCGATGTCCAGCCTGGTGCGCGGGTCACCGCCGACCAGCTCGACCTGGAGCGAGGCGCCGGCCGCATCGCCGGTCAGGGCCGCGGCGACGCGGTCGGCCGCGCGCTCGTAGGACGGCGGCAGCGGGCCGGGCAACGGTGCGCGACGCAGCATCCCGTGCAGCCGGGCGTCGAGGTAGGGCGAGCCGGCCAGGAAATGCAGGACGCGTTCGTCGATGCGCAGCCGTGCCAGGGTCAGCGGTGCCTCGTCCACGGGTTCGATCAGCCGCCAGCGGCGCAGCGGCGCCACCGGGGTCAGTGCACTCCAGTGCGGGTCGGACAGCGCTGCGAGGCCGAGCGAGAACGTGGGATAGGCCCGGTCCGGATCGCCGGACGCGGCCGCGCACCGCGGCGCCGTGGTCGGATCCAGTTCCGCGGCGGCGGCCAGCAGCAGCACGTCCCGTTCGAACGTGCTCAGCCCGAGGCAGGACACCAGTGCGTCGAGCGTGGCCGGGCCGGTGGTGGCGCGCGGCTCAGGTGTGCCGTGCGCGGCGGTCGGCTCGGGTGGCTCTTCGTGTCCGCGTGCGTCCTTCAGCCGCGTTCCGTTGCCGCGCCGCCGGGCGCGCGCCGCGTGCGCGTCGAGGCGGTCGAGGACGGACCGGATCGCCGTGGCGAGCGTCGCGCCACCGGTGCCGTCGGGCCCGGGATCCGGCCCGACCCCGTTAGGTCCCGAGGATCCGGGTCCGGGTGCGGTGAAGGTCTCCATGGTGTGGCGTCCTCACTCACCGGTACCGGGCGGCGCTTCGACCTGGCCCTCCGGGGGTGACGCCGGTCGCCTGATGTTCGGCTGGACGGTCACCGTGCGGCGCTCCACAGGCGGGACGGGAACCGGCTCCTCGCGGCCTTCGACCAGCACCAGCACGCCCTGATACACCACTGACAGGGCGTACGGGGTCTGGTGCAGCATCCCCCACAACTTGGAGGTTTCGTCGACGTCCATCTGCGTCGGCGTGAACCGCACCCGCTGCGATGACTCGGCCAGGTCGCTGCCTGCCAGGTAAGGCCGCTCCGCGGCCTCCGCGATCACGTCCGCGGGAAGTGCGGGGATCTCGTGCAGGGTGCGTACCACCGAGCCGATCAGCCGCTGGCCTACCAGCTCGGTCTCGTTGCCGTAGGCACTGATCAGGTAGTGCAGGTCGAGCGCTGCGGCCGCGCGCCGGATCAGCACGCCGTTCGAGGTGCGGGTGGGCAGGTCCGCGTTGCGCAGCGCCGGGTCCGAGGTGACCTGGTAGCAGAACACCGTGATGGTCGGGTCGGTGGGCGGCTCGGCCGGGGGCCGGCGGGTCTCCACGGACACCGGCATGTCGATCTCCGGGCGCAGATTGTGCTCGATCAGCAGCGCCAGGGCCTGCGTGACGTGTGCGATGGCCAGCGGATTGCTCATCCGTCGATACCCCCTTTCTGCGGGTCAGCGCCGTGTCGTTCCGCCGGACGACGGGCTGGTCAGGTAGTCGGCCAGGCTCACGGTGGGGGCGCGGCGGCCGCCACGCTCCGGCCGGGTGGCCCCGGGCCCGCCAGCAGCGGCGCCCATGGCGCGCACTTCCAAACGGCCGATCTTCACGTGCACGGTGGGTTCGGCGGGCCGGGGTGTACGTCGTCCCGCCGGTGCCCGGGTGGCGGCGCGGCGCGCCATGGCGGTGTCGGCGGTCCGTGGCCGCGCGGACGGGGCGGCCGACGGTTCCACGTTCGCGCCGCTCAGGCCGGACGATGCCGCCCGCACCGCAGCCGGAGCGCCGGGGCCCTTGTCGTCGGCGCCTTCGGTCATGGCGCCCGTTCCGTCTGGTCGTGCCGCGGCGATGCGGGGCCACGGAGCGATCGGTGCGGCCGCGCGCGGTGGCTGTGCCGCCGTAGCCGGACGTGGGGGAGCGGCGCGTTCATCAACGGGCGATTCAGTGCGGATCACGGTGTGTCGTTCGGTAAGGATCTCTCGTTCTGGGCCGCGTCCGGTATTCAGGCCGGGCGGCTCGTGGACGAATGGGTGGGGTGCCGCTTGTGGGAGCAGCGGTGCGGGTTCGTCCGGCCCCGGGGGTGCGGGACGCAGCGCCTTGATCCGCTCGAACGGGCCGGGCAGCCGCGGCCGGACCCGCGTTCTCGACGGCGCCGCCCGTGTGTGCCGGGCCAGCAGCCGCTCGAAGAAGTCCGGCTGCCGCGGCTCGGGCGAGTCCGGCCGTTCGGGTCGGTCCGACCGTTCAGGCATCGGCGCACAACTCCAGGTAGTAACGGCGCCGCAGCGGGCTGAGCGCCAGGATCTCCGGTTCGGTCCAGCCGTAGGCGGTGGCGAGCAGATGCACGTCGAGCAGCAGGTCTCTGGCCCACGTGTCGAGCTCGGCCCACAGATGGGCGGCGATGTCCAGCTCGGCCAGGGTGGACTCGCCGCACTCGGGACAGGTGATCCGCAGGGTCGTCTCCGCGGCGGGGTCGGCGCGCTCGGCCGCTTCGGCGAGCCGCCGCCGGACGTGGTCCGGCAGTTCGTCCGGGTCGACCGGCCGTCCGTCCTGCGTCGCGGAGAGCGTGCAACGCGTCACCAGGCTCCGTCGGGCCTCGGACGGATCACCACCACCGGCGGCAGCCGCCAGGTCGGCGACGGCAGGCGGCCGGAATTCCACCACCCAGCCGTCCTCGACCACCCGCAACGCCCCACCCCGCGAAGCAACGGAATCGGTGTCTTCGGTGGGGTGGGAGTTGCTTTCGGGTGTGAAGCCGAGTGCGGTTGCGGGTGGGGTGCCGAGTGCGGTTGCGTCGAGGTCGAATTCGACGACCTCGTCGCAGGCCGCGCACTCGGTCACCACCTGCATCCGTTCTCCGAAAAGGGCGCGCCGCAGCGCGTACAGGTCCGCCTCGCGCGCGCCGATTGGCGTGGCCAGCAGTTCCTGCACGTCGGCGTCCGGACGGGCCGCGCTGTGCAAAGCCAGCGCGCGGCCCTGCTCCGGCTGCGACAGCCCCCACTCCCAGACGGCGAGCAGGTCAGCCCCTCCCGTGAACGTCATCGGTCACTCCCGGCGCTGCGGTCAGGCGGGGTTGGTGAAGGACGGTTCGGCCGGCTCGGGCACGTCGTAGTCCCGTTCCCAGCCCTCGCATTCCAGTTTCAAGCTCTGGATGGCGACGGCGTTGGCGTTGGCGTCCATCTCGCCCAGGACCTGGTATTCGCTCGGCCAGGCCCGGTACAGCTTGTGCGAGACGGCCACCTGACCGGCCTCGTTGAGAACCTGGATGACGAGGTTCTTGCGGAAGTCGGCGAGCGACACCTCGGCGCCGGGTCCGGCGCCGAGCTGCCAGACCTTGTTGGCCCAGCGGTCGAATTCCGGGTCGTGGGTGACCCCGCGCTCCAGCGTGATCCCCTCGAACTCCGAGCGGCCCGGGGAAAGGCGCGGGGAGCTGGGGCTGCCGCCGCTGCGATGTTTGACCACCTCGGTGGTGCGCTTCAACGGGCTGATCTTGCTGATGCCCGCGACCGTACGACCGTCCCAGAGGACCAGGAACTTGAAGTTCTTGTACGGGTCGAAGCGATGGGCGTTGATCTGAAACTCAGCCATCGGGTTCCTTCGCTCTTCGCCTTGGCCGTCCCGTTCGGTCTATTCGCCGAACTGGCCGGCCAGCTGCTGAATCTTCACGATCACGAACTCCGCGGGGTGCACCGGTGCGAAGCCGGCGACGACGTTGACGATTCCGTTCGCGATGTCCTCGTCCGTCGTCGTGTCGTGATCGCATTTGACGAAGTACGCCTCGCGCGGTGTGCGCCCGGCGAACGCGCCGCGCCGGAAAAGCGTGTCGAGATAAGCCGCCGCGTCCAGCCGGATCTGCTGCCACAGCTGTTCGCCGTTGGGTTCGAAGACCACCCATCGCAGCCCGCGGTAGAGGCTTTCCTCCAGGTGCAGCGCGAGTCGCCGTACCGGGATGTGCTTCCATTCGCTGTCGAGCACGTCCGCGCCGCGCAGGGTGCGGGCTCCCCATACCACCGGTCCGATGGCCGGGAAACTGCGCAGGCAGTTGACGCCGAGCGGGTTGAGCACGCCGTTCTCACGGTCCGACATCGTCACGGTCAGCGCACGCACGCCACGCAGCCTGGCCGCTGCACCAGCCGGAGCCTTCCAGACTCCCCGTTCGGCGTCGGTGCGGGCGATGACCCCGGCGACCGCGCCGGACGGCGGGAACGCGCGCAGCCGTCCGGTGCGTGGATCGGTCAGCTTCAGGTGCGGGAAGTACAGCCCGGCGTGGTCGCTGCGCACAGGGTCGAAGTCGCCGATCTGGCAGCGCGCCGCGTCGACGGTCGTCCACTCCTCCGGAGCGTCCACCAGGAGGAAGGCGCGCTGCGCGCGGCAGAGCCGTTCGGCCGCCGAAAGGACGGCCAGCATGTCGTCGGTGGACTCCCACCCGGCGAGATCGGGCAGGTTGAGGAGGTTGACATCGTCGACGTCGCGCAGCGCCTGGATACCGGTCTTCTCCGCTTCGCTGCCGATGAGGTCGCCCGGCCCTGGCGGGTCGCCGTCGTCGCCGCCGTGGAGCTGGAAGACCGGCGGGTTCGCCAGTGCCTCCAGGCCCAGGTCGTCGGCGCAGTCGCCGAGGAAGTGGACGACATCGTGTTCCTCGATCGAGCCGGCCACCGTCCGCAGCCGGCGGCCGAAGACGGACACCTCGGCGTCGGCGAACGCGTCGCTGCCCGGTACGTCGCACTGCGCCCGCAGCTTGCGCTCCAGCAGAGTGGCGAGTTCGCCGAGCGTGCGCGGTGGCCGGCCGTCGCGGCGCGGGTCATGCAGCTTGAACTCCCGCCGGACGTCACCGATCTCGACCGTGATCTCGACGGCGAGGTCGGGGAACTCGTGCCCGAACCGCTTGGAGACCGTGCCGGACGGGTCGGGCCGCTCCTTGCCCACGACCTTGACCTGGATCAGGACGGAGCTCCCGTTGATCAATGCTTCGGCGTAGCGATGGTGGTGGGGGTTCATAGAGACGTCGTGGAAGGTCTCCCGCACCCGTCCCGCGGTGTCGAGCACGGACAGGTTGAACGTTTCGTCCGAACATGGCGCGCCGTGGTCGACCACGATCCGCAGGCCATTGCCCCAGCTTCCCGGCTCGCTCGCGTGCACTTCGAGCACCGGGGTCGCGGGATGCCGCGGTTCGGTCGCTGCTTCCCCCGCGCTCTCGCCCTCTCCGGCACCCTCGCCCTCCCCGGGGCGCTCCTCGCGCTCCTCGCGGTCGTCATGGTCGTCGCGCTTCCACCGTCTGGTGGCATCGAGGGTGACGCAGGCGGACTCGGCACTGCACCCCTTGATCACCCGGGTGATCACCGCCTCGGCGCCACCGTTACCGAAGAACTGGTGTACCGCGTAGCCGAGCGCGCCATTTCTGGTCAGGCCTCCGAAGTGACGCTCGAATTCGGCGAAACTCCTCACCCGGACCGGCCGGTCAAGCGGGCCGCTCCGGGTGAACCCCACGAAGGCGGTGGTCGCGGTGGTCACTGGGGTGATGGTGCGGACGCTGGTGGAAAGCTCTTCGACGTAAACCCCAGGATAGGTCAGTTTTGTCGGCATTCCCCCTCCAATCCATCTGTACCTGGGCAGCCGGAATTGTGTTGTTGGGCGAAGGGGACTGGAACTGGGAGGTGTTCGGCGACGCCGTGGCAGCCAGTATCGGCGGCCATCACGCAGCGCTGTCCCCGTAGTCCCCTCGCCGGTCCGTTTAAGGTCGGGATTCTTGTAGCGCCTTAGGCTTTGGTGCTCTCTGGTGCGCCAAAGCCAGGAGTCTGACAGAAGGGTTGACGACTATCAACCGCTTGATCGAATACGGGTCGATGTAAATGGATTTTGGGTCGCGGTCGAATCCCTGGATTTGATCAACGTAGTGCGGCGTCGCAGGCCGATCGCCACTCTTGACATGCGAGGACGCCAACGTCCGGCGGAGTTATCCTTGACGAGTCACGTGACCTGCGAGAGAAATTTTCCGCAGGCCCACGCCGACAGGAACATTGTCAGATCCTGCGGTCGGGAGCGCCCCGCGACCGGCCCGCCACGCCCTTTGTCCGAACCGGTCCTGCGGCTCGAAGTACTCCCGAACCGCGTGCGCATTGGCAGGTGGGCGCACCGCACTGATTGCGGCAGGTGGTCATCGAGTTAATCGTGTCCGACATCCTCGCTGTCTTTAAGCGGGTCACACCTTCTTCAAGCTCAGCTTGCCCTGGCAGCGAGCTACGGCGGCCTGCAGTTGGGCGTAAGTCCAGCCGTCCACCTGGTCGCCGAAACCGGCCTTCGCCGCGGACCCGACGCTCTTGCGCACCAGCCGCAGCGCCTCCGCGGTCTTCGGCCCGTACTCGCCGTCCGTCTCGCCGAGCGCCTCGCCCTGCCCAGAGTTGCGGATCATCTCCTGGAGAGCCTTGACAGCCTCGCCCTTGTCGCCCTTCTTCAGACCGATCAACGGATCCTCCTCACTCGCGGACCCGTCCGACGAGCCCGAATAGTCTGGCCTGCCATAACCTGCGATGACGCTGGACGAGCGGACACGCCGCTTCACCGCGTCACTGGTGTTGGCCTCGATGGTCTGCAGGCGTCCGCCGCCGAGGACCTTCTCGACCACACCGACGTGGTCGATCGCGCCGATGTTGTCGGTGGCGCCCCAGTCGAAGAAGACGATGTCGCCGGGCTTGGCCTGGTTGACGCTCGCGGTCGTCCCGCTGTGCCAGCGTCCGGCCTTCTGGAAGTCCTGCGCGTGCGAGACCGTGTAGGCGCGGTCCCCAGCGGGGAGGACGGTCGACGCGTTCCCGCTGTGCCGCGCCCAGTAGGTGACGCCCATGTCGCACCACGCGGCGCGGAGGAACTCGTCCCCGTGCCTGGATGCGTACTCGCGTGTGATCTTGTTCGGCCTGCCCGACATCCCGATCGACTTGCGGGCCTCCGCGACCATGCCCGCGGCGCTCATCCGGATTCCTCCCCGCGGAAGAACCCGTCGTCGGGCTCACCGTACAGCTCTCCGAGGACCTGCTCCTCGTCTGGCTCGGTCGGCCCGGCACCGTCACGCGGCTCGGGCGGCATCGGTTCGGTCATCGTCAACCTCTCAGTTGGTTGCGGATGTGGTCGGTCAGGTCCCGTCGCACCTTCTTGACCTCGCCCTCGGTGCGCGCCGCGATCCTCACGGTCTCGGTCACCTGGTTCTTTGATCGAGTGGTCGGGGTTCAAGGGCACCTCAGTGACGGCGTCCGCGATCCGGACGGTCCGGCGGTTCACAGAAGAACGTGCCTCTACTGTCGCTCCTGCGCTGTCGGGCCAGTAGGCGAATGCCTCTGGCTCTTGTTGGATGTACGAGGTTTGCATGGCGGATAATGTGCGGGCTCAGGTTCGCTCGTGGTAATCGATCCAGCCTACGACGCCCATTTACCTTGGATGAGTCAACTGAACGTCCTACGGCGGCCATGGAAGTTGCACGCTTCGTCTCTGGTGTACCGCCATCTGCCCTCGTCAGGCGACTCTCTGCACCATTGAGGGAAAGGGAATCACGGGCGCGGACTTCGGAGATGAGCTTGGTCAATTAATTGATGGAGCAAATGGCTTGTCACAGGTGACCGTACTCTCTACCTGGGCGGCGCTCTGCTGAAGAGCTTCGGTGCTGCAGCTGCCGTGAACTGAATGCTCGGTGGTACCTCGATGGCCATCGGGCTTCGGCTGGGGAGCGGTGGCCGTTTCCTTTCGAGAGCGTGGCGCCGGAGATGTCTCGGCTCCGACCGCTGGTTGGAGGACCAGCGTCAGTGCGCTGAGCAGCGCGACCAGCGTTCTTTGAAGTTTCACCTTCCTTTCAGCCCTTCTACGGGGTCTAGGGTCCGACGAGGTAGCCCCATGTGGGCCGAACACGGATATCCGGGGGCAATCGAACCCAGGCACCCCGAGCCACGTTTGCTACTCCGCGGGGTTTGCGCATTCACGTTTCGACCATATCTGTCATGATCTTTGCCTCGGTGAGTGCATGCAAGTGGCAGCCATTGCCACATCCGGCCATATCGCCTCGGGAGTGGCCTGAGCAGCTGCGATTGTTCCCGGACATCGGGCGGAAGAAGCTGATCAAGTTCATCAAGCGGAAGATGTTCGGGAAGGCCATCTTCGATCGTTGAGGAAGATGGTCTTGCTCCACTGAGTCACGTTCTGTGATCGCCTCAAGGACTTCGCGTCAGAGCCAGATCCGGCGAGCGCCATCAGACCTTTGCCCGGGAGGCTTGCGGAAGCGGTTCGGGGTTGCGAGCGCAGCGCCGGTATGTCGGGGAGCGCCTGGAAGGCCAGCCGCCCAGCTCCTGCCTCCGGCAGCCTTGGCTTCGGTCCACCGACAGTGATTTGAGGTTGATCTCTGGTCGTTTCGGTGAGGCTTGTCGAGTTGGCGACGCCTTGCGGGCAGGGCTGATCGGCTGATCTGCCCAGCTTTGCCACGTGTTCGGTTCCGGTCGGTTCCGCTGAGCGGTGGGTAATGGCAGGTCAAACGCTGTCGGGGTGGGGCATGGACGGTGGTTAACGGGTGCATCCATGCAT
>NZ_JBIRBA010000042.1:0-54527 GCF_044326345.1 Actinomadura sp. 9N215
GATCCAAAAACAGACCCGGCCGTATAAAGGCACTGGCTTTTAACACGCTGTTGAGTTCTCAAGAAACGGACACCCACCGCGCCGTGAACCCGCTCCCGCAGGCCCCGGCTCCGGGGCAACCCTTCTAGCCTAGCCGATTCGCCCTGTTTGTCAAAATCTGGGCAGTTCGACCTCGTACGTCCGTTTCCGGACAGAGACAGGTCTCAACCCGGTTGGTTCGTCGAGGGTTTTCCCCTGAGGCCGGGCCGCTTGTCGCGTCCCGCTCCCCCGTGGGGCGTGTAAAACATTAGGTCCCGCCCCGGGGGCCGTCAAATCGACGTTGTGCGGCGCGAAACCCCAGCTCAAGTACGGTTTTCAAGACCTGAATCATGCCCGGCGACGGATCCTTGTAACCGCACTGTGACGTGTATTTGCCGAAGTTTGCCCCCGACATGGCGCCCGCCCGCCCGGAGAGGCTCCGGACGGGCGGTCGCGGACGGGCTCAGGACGCGATGACCTCGACGCCGCCCACGCTGCGCTTGCCGCGTCGCAGGACGAGGAAGCGGCCGTGGAGCAGGTCCGCGGCGGCGGGCGTGGCGTCCTCCGACTCGACCTTGGCGTTGTTGAGGTAGGCACCGCCCTGGGCGATCGCCCGCCGTGCTTCGGACTTGCTCTTGCACAGCCCTGAGGCCGCCAGCAGGTCGACGACGGTCGGCAGCTCGCCCGGGGCCACCTCGGCGCGGGGTACCTCGGCCAGTGCGGCTTTCAGCGTGCGTTCGTCCAGCTCCTCCAGGGCGCCTTGGCCGAACAGGGCGCGGGAGGCGGCGATGACCCGGGCGGTCTCGTCCGCGTCGTGGACGAGCGTGGTCATCTCCTCCGCGAGCGCCCGCTGCGGGGCCCGTGCGGCGGGACGGTCGGCCCCCTGCTTGACCAGATCGTCGATCTCCTCATGGGAGCGGAAGCTGAAGACCTTGAGGAACTTCTCCACGTCCCGGTCGTCGGCGTTGAACCAGAACTGGTAGAACGCGTACGGCGAGGTCAGGTCGGGGTCGAGCCAGTAGGTCTCGCCGCCGGCGGTCTTGCCGAACTTGGATCCGTCCGCCTTGGTGAGGAGCGGGGTCGTGAGCGCGTGCGCGCTGCCGCCCTCGACGCGGCGGATGAGGTCGACCCCGGCGGTGAGGTTGCCCCACTGGTCGCTGCCGCCGGTCTGGAGCAGGCAGCCGTGCCGCCGGTAGAGCTCCAGGAAGTCCATCGACTGGAGCAGGACGTAGCTGAACTCGGTGTAGCTCATGCCGGTGGTGTCGAGCCTGGCCTTGACGGTCTCGCGGGCCAGCATCCGGTTGACCGGGAAGTGCTTGCCGATGTCGCGGAGGAACTCGATGGCGGACATGGGGGCCGTCCAGTCGAGGTTGCTGACCATCGTCGCGCCGGTGGGGCCCTCGCCGAAGTCGAGGAACTTCGACACCTGGCCGCGGATGCGCTCGACCCAGCCCGCCACGGTCTCCGCGGAGTTCAGGACGCGTTCGGCGCTCTTGCCGCTCGGGTCGCCGATCAGGCCGGTGGCGCCGCCGACGAGGCCGATGGGCCGGTGCCCGGCCAGCTGGAAGCGGCGCAGCGTGAGGATCTGGATCAGGTTGCCGAGGTGCAGCGAAGGGGCCGTCGGGTCGAAGCCGCAATAGAGGGTGACCGGTCCCGCGGCGAGCAGGGCCCGCAGATCGTCCAGGTCGGTGGACTGCGCGATCAGGTCGCGCCACGCGAGATCGTCCAGGATGTCGGTCACGGTCTCCTCGTTCCGGCTTGCGTTCGGTGTGCCCACCAGGGTGCCCGGGCGGGCGGGTGTCACGCCAACGATATTCAGCGCCCGATCGCGTTCGGGGCACGGCGCGTCAGTCGCCGGCGGTGATCTTCTTGCGCTGCCTCGGGACGTGCGCGCGGTACGGGGAGACGGTCGGGTCGGCGTCGATCCAGAACCGCCACGGCACCTCCTTGGCGCCGTTGACGCCGGTGCGCGGACCGTTGCGGATGAGCGCGGGGTCGGCGGGTTCACCGGCGAGGACGGTGAGCGGCCCGCCGGGCGTGCAGACGTCCAGGCCGTTCTGCTCGCGGGCGATGCCGAGCGCCTGGCAGAGCCGAGCCGGGCCGCGGGCCAGGTCGCGGACGGACGAGCGCGGCCGCCGGGCACGCGCCGTCTCCTCCCCCGCGACGATCTCGCCGGCGCGGAGAAGGACCGCCATTGACGTCCCGTCCGGGCCGCACACGAGGTTCACGCAGAAGTGCATGCCGTAGGTGAAGTAGACGTAGGCGTGGCCGGGCGGGCCGAACATCACGGCGTTGCGGGGCGTCCGGCCGCGGTAGGCGTGGGAGGCGGGGTCGAGGGGGCCCGCGTACGCCTCGACCTCGGTGAGCCGGACCGCGACCTCGCCGCCGGGCGTGCGGTGGGTGAGCACGTGCCCGAGCAGGGACGGCGCCACCTCGTCGACGGGACGGTCGAAGAAGTCCCGTGGCAGCAGCGCTCCGTTCATCGCGTCACCTCAGGGCGAAGATCTCCGTCGATCATGCGGACCAGGTCAGGCGTCCGAGCCGGCGGCCCAGGCGGCGTGCTCGTTGACGAGGCCGCGGAGCGCGCCGAGCTGCTCGCGGACGCGGTCGGGCGCCGTCCCCCCGTACGCCTTCCGGGACGCCAGCGCCCCCTGGACGTTCAGGACCTCGCGGACGTCCGGCGTCAGATGCGGCGACACCTTGGCGAGCTCCTCGTCGGTGAGGTCGTCGAAGTCCTTGTCGTTGACCTGGCACCAGACGACGAGGTGCCCGACGACCTCGTGGGCGTCGCGGAACGCGGTGCCGCGCCGGACGAGCAGCTCGGCGAGGTCGGTGGCGAGTGCGAAGCCGTCCGGCGCGAGGGCCTCCAGGCGCTCGGTGTTGACCCGCATGGTCGCGATCAGCCCGGACATGGCGGGCAGGACGAGCAGCAGCGTCTCGACGGCGTCGAACGCGCCCTCCTTGTCCTCCTGGAGGTCGCGGTTGTAGGTGAGCGGCAGGCCCTTGAGGGTGGTGAGCAGGCCGACGAGGTGGCCGATGAGGCGTCCGGCCTTGCCGCGCGCCAGTTCGGCGACGTCGGGGTTCTTCTTCTGCGGCATGATCGACGACCCGGTGGCGTAGGTGTCGTCCATCTCGATCCAGCGGAACTCCTGCGACGCCCAGAGGCAGATCTCCTCGCCGAGGCGCGACAGATGGACGCCGATCAGCGCGGCGGCGAAGAGGAACTCGGCGACGAAGTCGCGGTCGGCGACGGCGTCCATGGAGTTGGGCGCGGCGGCGTCGAAGCCGAGCTCGGCGGCCGTGGCCTGCGGGTCGAGCGGCAGGGACGACCCGGCGAGCGCGCCGGACCCGAGCGGGGAGATCGCGGCGCGCCTGTCCCAGTCGCGGAGCCGGTCGACGTCGCGGGTGAGCGGCTGGACGTGCGCGAGGAGCTGGTGGGAGAACAGCACGGGCTGCGCGTGCTGCAGGTGCGTCATGCCGGGCGCGGCGACGCCGAGGTTGTGCTCGGCCTGCGCGATCAGCGCGGTCTCCAGCTCGACGAGGCGGGACACGATCTGGCGGGCGTGGTCGCGCAGGTAGAGGCGCAGGTCGGTGGCGACCTGGTCGTTGCGGCTGCGGCCCGCGCGGAGTTTGCCGCCGAGCGCGCCGAGCCGCTCCAGCAGGCCGCGTTCGAGGGCGGTGTGAACGTCCTCGTCGGCGACCGTGGGGCGGAACTCGCCGGTGCGGCAGGCCTCCTCCAGGCCGTCCAGGGCGCCGATCATGCGGTCGAGCTCGTCGTCGGTGAGCAGCCCCGCCCGGTTGAGGACGCGGGCGTGCGCGCGCGAGCCCATCAGGTCGTAGGGGGCGAGCCGCCAGTCGAACTGGACGCTCACCGAGAGCCGCGCGAGCGCGTCCGACGGGCCGCCTTCGAACCGGCCGCCCCACAGCCGCGTCGGTGCCTTCGTCACGAAAATCCTCTTCTTCCCGCCGCTGAACGTATTTGACGTCTCAATCTCACCACGCCCGGGCGCAGACGCACGACGTGGGGACGCCGTGGTCACGGAGTCCCCACGCGGTGCCGCGGCGTCCGCCACAGGGTACGGCGAAAACCCGTGCCGGCGGCGGGCAGCCGTCTCGGGCGGCCTTCCCGGTCAGGCCTCGCGGTCGCGCTTGGCGGCGATCTTGCTGGGCAGGCTCCACAGCTCGACGAAGCCCTTGGCGAGGCTCTGGTCGAAGGTGTCGCCGGTGTCGTAGGTGGCGAGGTCGTAGTCGTAGAGGGACGCGCCGCTGCGCCGTCCGGTGACGACGGCGCGGCCGCTGTGCAGGGTCAGCCGGACGTCGCCGGACACGCGCTTCTGCGCGTCGGCGATGAACGCGTCCAGGGAGTCCTTCAGCGGCGAGAACCACAGGCCGTCGTAGACGAGCTCGCCCCACCGCTGGTCGACGGACCGCTTGAAGCGGGCCAGGTCGCGTTCGACGGTGACGTTCTCCAGCTCCATGTGCGCGGTGATCAGCGCGATCGCGGCGGGGGCCTCGTAGACCTCGCGGCTCTTGATGCCGACGAGCCGGTCCTCGACCATGTCGATCCGCCCGACGCCCTGGGCCCCGGCGCGCCGGTTCAGCTCGGCGACGATCGCGTACGGGGTGAGCGGGCGGCCGTCCAGCGCGACGGGCACGCCGGACGCGAACGTGATGACGACCTCGTCGGCCTCGCGCGGCTCGGCGGGGTCGGCGGTGTAGTCGTAGACGTCCTCGATGGGGCCGTTCCAGATGTCCTCAAGGAAGCCGGTCTCGACGGCGCGTCCCCACAGGTTCTGGTCGATGGAGTACGGGGACTTGGCCGACACGTCGATCGGCAGGCCCTTCTCCTCGGCGAACGCGATGGCCTTGTCGCGCGTCCAGGCGAAGTCGCGGGCGGGCGCGATGACCTTCAGGCCGGGGTCGAGCGCGGACAGGCCAGCCTCGAACCTGACCTGGTCGTTGCCCTTGCCGGTGCAGCCATGCGACACGGTCGTGCCGCCGAACTTCTTGGCGGCGGCGACGAGGTGCTTGACGATCAGCGGCCTGGACAGGGCGGACAGCAGCGGGTAGCGGTCCATGTAGAGGGCGTTGGCCTGCATGGCGGGGACGCAGAAGTCCGCGGCGAACTCCTCCTTGGCGTCCACGACGACGGCCTCGGCCGCGCCGCAGGCGAGGGCCCGCTTGCGGATGGTCTCCAGTTCGTCGCCGCCCTGGCCGACGTCGACGGCCACCGCGATGACGTCCCCGCCGGTCTGCTCGGCGAGGTACGGGATGGCGACGGAGGTGTCCAGGCCCCCGGAGTACGCGAGTACGACGCGCTCGCTCATGATCGTTATCTCCTGTGCGAAGTGGGTGCGGGTTCGGGTCTTACCTGCTGGGACGGGCCGTCACCGGCCCTAACTTCGTCGTTCGCGTCCGTCGGTCAGCCTGAGGAGCGCCTGCGCGACGTCGTCGCCGCCGGTCGGGTCGCGGGCGACGACTCGATCCTCGTCATCGCCCGCGACGGTGCCGAGGATCGACGGCCATTCGGCGTGGTCGATCGCCGACGCCAGGTACTGCGCGGCCCCGGGCGGGGTCCGGACCATGACCAGGTTCGCCGACGCCTCGGCGGAGACGAGCAGCTCCGCGGCGAGGCGGGTGAGCCGTCCGGTGAAGGTCTCGGCGGCGCCGGTGCGGGCCCGCCGGATCCGGTCGCCGCCCTCCCCCGGGACGGCGTAGATCAGGCTGCCGTCGTCGGCGCGCAGCCGCACCGCGCCGATCTCCACCAGGTCGCGCGACAGCGTGGCCTGGGTGACGTCGACGCCCTCGTCCGCGAGGAGCTTGGCGAGCTCGCCCTGCGAGTGGACGGGATGCCGGGTCAGCAGCTCGATCACCCGGGCGTGCCGGGCGGCCTTGGTCATGGGGGTCGTCACCGGGAGCGCTCCAGCAGCCAGATCAGCAGCGCCTTCTGAGCGTGCAGGCGGTTCTCGGCCTCGTCCCAGACGCGGCTCCGCGGGCCGTCCAGGACGGACGCGGCGATCTCCCTGCCGCGGTAGGCGGGCAGGCAGTGCAGGACGATCGCGTCCGCGCCGGCGAGGGAGAGCAGGTCCTCGGTGACGGCGTACGGCTCGTAGAGGGCGGTGTCCTTGCCGTCCTGGCCCATGGACACCCAGGTGTCGGTGGCGAGGACGTCGGCTCCGGCGGCGGCCTGCTTCGGGTCGTCGGTGACGGTCACGGACCCGCCGGTCGCGGCGGCGATCTCGGTGGCGCGGGCCACGACGGCGGGGTCCGGCGGCTGGGACGCGGGCGCGCCGACGCGGACGTGCATCCCGGCGGTGGCGCAGCCGAGCAGGTAGGAGTGGGCCATGTTGTTGGCGCCGTCGCCGAAGTAGGCGAGCGTGGCGCCGGGGAGGTCGCCCTTCGCCTCCCGGACGGTCTGCAGGTCGGCGAGGATCTGGCAGGGGTGGAACTCGTCGGTGAGGGCGTTGACGACCGGGACGGTGGTTCCGGCGGCCATCTCGTCGATGCGCTCCTGCCCGGCCGTCCGCCACACGATGGCGCTGACCTGGCGTTCCAGGACGCGGGCGGTGTCGGCGATGGTCTCGCCGCGGCCGAGCTGGCTGGTTCCGGCGTCCATGACGAGGGGGTGGCCGCCGAGTTCGGCGATGCCGGCGGCGAACGACAGCCGCGTCCGGGTGGACGGCTTGTCGAACAGCACGGCGACGGACCGCGGGCCGTCGAGGGGCCGGAAGCGGAAGCGGTCCCGTTTCACCTCGGCGGCGAGGCCGAGCACCTCGGCCTGTTCGGCGGGCGTGAGGTCGTCGTCGCGGAGGAAGTGCCTGGTCATGCTGAATTCTCCGTCTTGGGGGCGGCGGCGTCGAGGATCGCGGGGAGCGCGGCGGTGAACGACCGCGCCTGCCCGGCGGTGAGGATCAGCGGCGGGGCGATGCGCAGGGCGTCCGGCGCGAGCGCGTTGATCAGGAATCCGGCGTCGCGGGCGGCGGCCTCGACGGCGGGCGCGTGCGGTCCGGTGAGCACGGCGGCGCGCCACAGCCCGCGGCCCCGCACACCCTTGAGCAGCGGGTGGTCGATGGCGCGGATGCCGTCGGCGAGGGTCTCCCCCACGGATGCGGCGTTGGCGAGCAGGCCGTCCTTCTCGATCGTGGTGAGGACGGTGAGCGCCGCGGCGGCGCTGACGGGGTTTCCGCCGAACGTGCTGCCGTGGTCGCCCTTCGCGAACAGGTCGCCGTGCGGGCCGAACGCGACGCACGCCCCGATCGGCAGGCCGCCGCCGAGGCCCTTGGCGAGGGTCAGGACGTCCGGCTTGGCGTTCTCGTGCTGGAACGCGAACCAGGCGCCCGTCCGGCCGATCGCGGACTGGATCTCGTCGGCGACGAACAGCGCGCCGGTGGCGTCGCAGATGGCGCGGGCGGCGGCGAAGTACCCGTCGGGCGGGGGGACGACGCCCGCCTCGCCCTGCGTGGGCTCCAGGAAGACGGCGGCGCAGTTCTCGTCCACGGCGGCCTTGAGCGCGCCGGCGTCGCCGTAGGGGACGAACCGGACGTCGATGCCGTACGGCCCGAACGGCTCCCGGATCGCCGCCTTCCCGGTCAGCGACAGCGCGCCCATGCTCCGGCCGTGGAAGCCGTTCTCCGCCGCGACGAAATACGACCGGCCGCTGTGTTTCCGCCCCCGGCCATTGCCGTACTTGATGGCGAGTTTCAGCGCGCATTCGTTCGCTTCGGTGCCGCTGTTGCTGAGGAACACCTTCCCGTCGCCGCCGTCCCCGTTGAGAAGGCCGAGGAGGCGTTCGGCGAGCAGCACCTCAGGCTCGTGCAGGAACAGGTTGGACGTGTGCGCCAGCGTCGCGACCTGCGACGACACCGCCTCGACGAGGGCCGGGTGGCCGTGGCCGAGGGAGGTGACCGCGATTCCCGCGATCAGGTCGAGGTACTCGCGTCCGTCGACGTCCCACACGCGGCAGCCCTCGCCGCGCGCCAGCGCCAGCGGCGGGACGCCGTAGTTCGGCATGAACGCGGCCTCGAACCGTTCCCTCAGGTCGCTCATGCCGAAACCTCCTGCGCGGGGCCCGGGGGGCTGGGGAGGACCATCGTTCCGATCCCTTCGTCGGTGAAGATCTCCAGGAGGAGGGAGTGCGGGACGCGCCCGTCCAGCACGTGGGCCTGCGGGACGCCGCCGCGCACGGCCGCCAGGCAGGCCTCCATCTTCGGGACCATCCCTGCCGACAGGTCGGGCAGTAGGACGGCCAACTCGTCGGCGGTGAGCCTGTCGATCACGTCGTCGCTCCCGGGCCAGTCGGCGTACAGGCCCTCGACGTCGGTGAGGACGACGAGCTTCGCGGCGTCCAGCGCGACGGCCAGCGCGGCGGCGGCGGTGTCGGCGTTGACGTTGTAGACCTCGCCGTCGTCGCCGCGCGCGATGCTGGAGATCACCGGGATGCGGCCGTCGTCCAGCAGCGCCCGCAGGGCCCCGACCTGCACCTCGACGATCTCGCCCACCTGGCCGATGTCGACGGCCTCGCCGTCCACGACCGCCTGCTTGCGCTCGGCGGTGAACAGGTGCGCGTCCTCGCCCGACATGCCGAGCGCGAACGGGCCGTGCCGGTTGATCAGCCCGACGACGTCGCGCTGCACCTGGCCGGTCAGCACCATCCGGACGACCTCCATGGCCTCCGGCGTCGTCACCCGCAGCCCGGCGGTGAACGTCGAGTCGATGCCGTTGCGGGCGAGGGCCGCGTTGATCTGCGGGCCGCCGCCGTGCACGATCACCGGCTTCAGCCCGGCGTAGCGGAGGAACACGACGTCCTCGGCGAAGGAGTGGCGCAGCTCCTCGTCGGTCATCGCGTGGCCGCCGTACTTGATCACGACGGTGGTGCCGTGGAACCGCTCCAGCCACGGCAGCGCCTTGATCAGCGTCTCGGCCCTGCTCATGAGTTCGCTACGCTCACCGGCGGCCATGACGCCGAGGCGGTTCTTGCGCATGTCCGCGCCCGAGGTGACGGCCGTCATGTGGAGTACGCCGAGTTCTCGTGGACGTAGTCGGCCGTGAGGTCGGTCGTCCAGACGGTCGCGCTGTGCGGGCCCGCCGACAGGTCGACGGTGATCGTCACGTCGCGGGGGCGCAGGTCGACCTTGTCGCGGTCGTCGCCGAACGAGCCGTTCCGGCACACCCACACGCCGTTGATCGCGACGTTCAGCTCGCCGGGCTCGAACACGGCGTCGGTGGTGCCGACCGCCGAGAGGACGCGGCCCCAGTTCGGGTCCTCGCCGTGGATGGCGCATTTGAGGAGGTTGTTACGGGCGATGGAGCGCCCGACGGTGACCGCGTCGCCGCCGGACGCGGCGCCGACGACCTCGATCGCGATGGCCTTGGACGCGCCTTCGGCGTCCACGAGCAGCTGCCGGGTCAGGTCGGCGCACACGTCGGTGAGCAGCGCGGTGAACTCGTCCTCGGCGGGGACGACCCCGGCGGCGCCGGACGCCAGCAGCAGCACGGTGTCGTTGGTGGACATGCAGCCGTCGGAGTCGAGCCGGTCGAGGGTGACGCCGGTCGCCGCGCGGAGCGCCCGGTCCAGGACGTCGGCGGGCAGGTCGGCGTCGGTGGTGATCACGCTGAGCATGGTCGCCAGGGACGGCGCCAGCATGCCCGCGCCCTTCGCCATCGCGCCGATCATGTAGCCGCCCGGCCCCTGCCGGAAGGAGATCTTCGCGACGGTGTCGGTGGTGCGGATCGCGTCGGCGGCGGCGAGCCCGCCGTCGCCGCGCGACAGCTCGGCGGCGGCCTTGTCGACGCCGGGGAGCAGCAGGTCCATCGGGAGGCGCTCGCCGATCAGGCCGGTGGAGCAGACGGCGATCTCGCCGGCGGAGTCGTCCAGGACGCCCGCGACCTTCTCGGCGGTGGCGTGCGCGTCCTGGAAGCCGGGGGCGCCGGTGCATGCGTTGGCACCGCCGGCGTTCAGCACGACGGCGTGGACGCGTCCGCCCTTGAGAACCTGCTCCGACCACAGGACGGGCGCCGCCTTCACGCGGTTGCGGGTGAAGACGCCGGCGGCCGCGCGGGACGGCCCGTCGTTGACGACGAGGGCCAGGTCGCGGTTTCCGCTGGGCTTCAGCCCGGCGACGACGCCGGCGGCGCGGAACCCCCGGGGGGCGGTGACGCTCAAGGGGACACTCCGATCGTGGTCAGGCCGAGTTCTTCGGGGAGGCCGAGGGCGAGGTTGGCGCTCTGCACGGCGCCGCCCGCGGTGCCCTTGGCGAGGTTGTCGACGGCGGCGACGGCGACGACGCGTCCGGCGGCCTCGTCGAGCGCGACCTGGACGAGCGCGGTGTTGGCGCCGAGCGTCATGGACGTGGCGGGCCACCGGCCGTCCGGGAGGAGGCCGAGGAACGGCTCGCCGGTGTACGCCTTGCCGTAGGCGGC
Source organism: Actinomadura sp. 9N215 (assembly GCF_044326345.1). Lineage (NCBI taxonomy): Bacteria > Bacillati > Actinomycetota > Actinomycetes > Streptosporangiales > Thermomonosporaceae > Actinomadura > Actinomadura sp. 9N215. The sequence continues at coordinate 10,438 of NZ_JBIRBA010000042.1, forward strand.
GCGCAGCGCGGCGGCGGTGACGCCGGGACGGGCCTTGGCCGTGCAGGTGGCGAGGATGCCGCGGCTCATCGGCGCGAGCGTCGGCGTGAAGGAGACCGTGACCGGTTCGCCCGCGACGTCGCTCAGGTTCTGGACCATCTCCGGTGTATGCCTATGCGTCCCGCCGACGGCGTAGGCGGACACCGAGCCCATGACCTCGCTGCCCAGCAGGTGCGGTTTGAGCGCCCGTCCCGCGCCGGACGTGCCGGACGCGGCGACCACGACGACGTCGGGTTCGGCGAGCCCGGCGGCGAACGCCGGGAACAGCGCGAGCGTGACGGCGGTCGGGTAGCAGCCGGGGACGGCGACGCGACGCGCCCCGCGGAGCGCCTCGCGATGGCCGGGCAGTTCGGGCAGTCCGTAGGGCCAGGCGCCCGCGTGGGGCGTCCCGTAGAACTTCTCCCAGTCGGCCGGGTCGGTGAGCCGGTGGTCGGCGCCGCAGTCGATGACCAGGACGTCCTCGCCGAGTTCCGCGGCGAGCGGCCCCGACTGTCCGTGCGGCAGCGCCAGGAACACGACGTCGTGGCCGGACAGCGTCTCCGGGGTGGTCTCGGCGAGGACGCGTCCGGCCAGGGAGCGCAGGTGTGGCTGGTGCGCGCCCAGTTCGGCGCCCGCGTTGGAGCCCGCGGTCAGCGCGCCGATCTCGAACTCTGGATGTCCCGCCAGGATGCGCAGCAGCTCGCCGCCCGCGTATCCGCTGGCGCCGGCGACCGCCGTCCGGATGCCCATGTCCCACTCTGCCCTTCGGGATCGATAAGCAAGAGTATGCATGATGCTGGATGCCTATTCAATATCGCCGCCGTCCTCCGGGCCCGGTGAGACGAGCGCCACAGAGCCGGACATATATTTAGATAGCTAAAGATTTGCCCTCTAACCATCAGATCTCTAACATCACGGCCATGGAGAACCTTGGCTTCGGGGACCTGAAGACGCTCGGGCCCATGGAGGAGTGGCCGATCGGCCGCCTCTTCGGCCTGGCCTCACGGCTGGCGCATCCGGTGTTCTCGCGGATCATCGAGAAGCACGGCATCAGCCCCGCCGGGTTCTTCGTGCTCCGCATGCTCATCGTCGAGGACGGGCTGCGCCCCGGCGAGGTCGCCAAGCGGCTCCTCGTCACCCCCGCGACGATCACCTCGGTGGTCGACACGCTGGAGCGCAACGGGCACGTCAGGCGGGAGCGCTCGTACCGCGACCGGCGCGGCGTGATGCTGCGCATCACCGACTCGGGACGGCAGCTGCTCGCGGAGAAGTCGAAGCCCATCGGACGAGACCTCTCGCAGGTGTACGACGTCGTGGACGAGGCCGACGAGGCCGCAGTCCGGCGGTTCCTCGTCGGCCTCATTAAACGGTTCGAGGATTTCCCGGCCGAAGAGGACGATTCACACAGCGATGAAGCGAAGGGAGACGGCGCGTGACCGAACCCCCAGAAGCCGCCGTTAGGACGGTCGACCTCAAGAAGACCTATCCGGCGTCCGGGCCGCGTCCGGCGGTGCCCGCCGTGCAGGGCATCGACCTCGACGTCCCGCGCGGCGAGTTCTTCGGGCTGCTCGGCCCGAACGGCGCGGGCAAGTCGACCACCATCGGCATGCTCACCACCCTCGTCGTGCCGACCGGCGGCAGCGCCCGCGTCTGCGACCTGGACGTGGTGAAGGACGCCGTCGAGATCAAGCGCCGCATCGGCGTCGTGTCGCAGAACAACACCCTCGACAGCGACCTGACCGTCGCCGAGAACCTGGAGTTCCGGGGCCGGTACTTCGGGCTCGGCGCCCGCGACGCCCGCAGGCGCGCGGGCGAGCTGCTGGAGCTGTTCGGGCTGACCGAGCAGCGCGGCGGCAACCCGTTCGAGATCTCCGGCGGGCAGGCCAAGCGGGTCATGATCTGCCGCGCCCTCATGCACGGCCCCGAGGTCCTGTTCCTGGACGAGCCGACCGCCGGGCTCGACCCGCAGACCCGCACCAACCTGTGGGAGGTGCTGCGCGGGCTCCAGGCCGCCGGGCAGACCATCCTGCTCACCACCCACTACATGGAGGAGGCGGAGGCGCTCTGCGACCGGGTCGCCGTCGTCGACCACGGCAAGATCCTCGCCAGCGGCACGGTGGACGAGCTGAAGTCCAGCGCGGGCGCCGACACCGTCATCACCGTGACCTACGACGCCGCCGCCCCGGACGGGATCCACGCTCTCTCCGAGCGGGAGGGCATCAGCAAGGTCGAGGTCAACGACGGCCAGGTCCGCGTGTTCGCCGCCGACTCCGACGGCCTGCTCGGCGAGCTGGTCACGATCGGCTCCCGCGCCGGCGTCGGCGTCACCGACGCCACCCAGCTCCGTCCCAGCCTGGAGACCGTCTTCCTCACCCTCACCGGAAGGGAATACCGCGAATGACCGCGTCCGCCGCCCCGGCGGCCTCCGCCTCCCCCGCCACCCCCGCCGTCATCGCCCCGCCGCCGCCCGCCCGGGCGACGATCTCCCGCACCTTCGCCGCGATGATGGCGCGCGAGGGGCGGGTCATGCGCAAGAACGTCGTGTCGACGTTCACGCGGGTGCTCGTGCAGCCGGTGATGTTCGTGTTCGTGTTCGCCTACGTCCTGCCGAAGCTCGGCGGCGGCGCGACGGCGGGCGGGCCGGGCGGGGCGACGTTCTCCACGATCCTCGTGCCGGGACTCGTCGGCTCGTCCATCATCATGCAGGCGATGATGGCGGTGATCTTCCCGCTGATGATGGAGCTGACCTGGCAGAAGTCCATCACCGACCGGGCGCTGGCGCCGGTGCCGATCCCGCTGCTGGCCGCCCAGAAGATCATCGCCGCGGCGACGCAGGGCCTGATCGGCGGGCTGCTGGTGTTCCCCGCGGTGCTGCTCATCCACGCCGAGGGCCAGGCGCCGGAGGTGCACGTCGACAACTGGCCCGTGCTGATCCTGGTGATGGTGGCCGGGGCGCTGCTGTCGGCTTCGGGCGGGCTGCTGCTCGGCACGCTGATGAACCCGCAGAAGGTCCAGGTGCTGTTCGCGATCGTGCTGCTGCCGATGACCATGCTCGGCTGCGTGTACTACCCGTGGTCGGCGCTGGACGACATCCGCTGGCTGCAGATCGTCAGCCTGTTCAACCCCCTCGTATACGTCAGCGAGGGCCTGCGCAGCACGCTGACGCCGGACGTCCCGCACATGCCGGTGTGGGCGCTCCTGCTCGCCATCCTCGGCGGGACGGTCCTGCTGACCTGGGCGTCGATGCGCACGTTCACCAAACGCGTGCTCACGTAGCCCAGGGGGCGACCCCCTGGAACCCCCGTCAGCGGGCTGTGTTAGCCCAGGGGGCGACCCCTGGAACCCCGTCAGCGGGCGGTGAACCGTTTCCCGCGCCGCTGGCGCGTCTCGGGAAACGGTCCTCCGCCCGTCGGGTCGTGCGGCCTCCGGCGCTGGGCGCCTCCGGCCGCACGACCCGTGACCTCGGCTCAGGTCCCGTCCACGTGGTTACAACGGGTCTATCTCTGTTAGGCCGGTCGTTTTGTCCATTCGGAGCCAGCGGGTGATTTTCAGGGTTCGGAGGAACGGGACGTCGTGGCTCACCACGATCAGGGCGCCCTGGTAGGCGGTGAGGGCCTGGGCCAGTTGTGCGGTGCTCGCCATGTCGAGGTTGTTCGTCGGCTCGTCCAGCAGGAGCAGCTGCGGGGCGGGCTCGGCGAGCAGCAGGGACGCGAGCACGGCGCGGAACCTCTCCCCGCCCGAGAGCGTCCCTGCGGGCCGCTCGGCCCGGGTGCCGCGGAACAGGAAGCGCGCCAGGCCGGCCCTGATCTTGGACGGAGGCGCCGACGGCGCCCGCAGCCGGACGTTGTCGACGACGGTGAGGTCGTCGTCGAGGACGTCGAGCCGCTGCGGCAGGTAGCGGACGCCGTCCACGCCGATCTTGACGTCCGTCCCCTCGGGGACGCGGTCGCCGGTGAGCGTCCGCAGGAACGTGGTCTTGCCGGAGCCGTTCGGGCCGGTCAGCGCGATCCGCTCCGGGCCCCGGACGATCAGTTCGGCCAAGGTGCCGACGTCCGGGTCGGGCGCGGTCAGGCCCGTCACGGTCGCGACGGTCCGGGCGGCCGGGACGCGGGTGGCGGGCAGGTCGACGCGGATCTCGGCGTCCTCGCGGACCGCATCCTCCGCCTCGCCTAGCCGGTCGCGGGCGTCGGCGAGCCGCTCCTCGTGCAGGATGCGGTGCTTGCCCGCCGACTCCTGGGCCTGCCGCTTGCGCGCCCCCATCACGATCTTCGGTTCGCGCTTGTTCTCCTCCATCTTGGCTCCGTAGCGCTTGCGGCGGGCCAGCTTGACGTGCGCCTCCACCAGGTCGCGCTTCTGGCGCCGCACGTCGGTCTCGGCGGCGCGGACCGCGCGCTCGGCGGCCTCCCGCTCGACCGCGAGCAGCTCCTCGTAGGCGGACAGGTTCCCGCCGAACGTCCGGACGGCCCCGTCGCGCAGGTCGGCGATCTCGTCGACCCGGTCGAGCAGCTCGCGGTCGTGGCTGACGACGACGAGGACGCCCGTCCAGGACGCGACCGCGTCGTACAGGCGGTGCCGGGCGTCCAGGTCGAGGTTGTTGGTCGGCTCGTCCAGCAGGAGGACGTCGGGACGGGCGAGGAACCTGGCGGCGAGGGCGACCATCACGGCCTCGCCGCCGGACAGGGTCGGGACGGTCCGGTCCAGGTCGAGGTGGTCGAGGCCGAGCCGGTCGAGTTCGGCGCGGGCGCGTTCCTCGACGTCCCATTCGTCCCCCACCGCGGTGAAGTTCTCCTCGGTGGCCTCGCCGCGCTCGATGGCGTGCAGCGCGTCGCGGACCCGGCTGATGCCGAGCAGGTCCGCGACGGTCGCGGCGCCGTCGAGGACGAGGTTCTGCGGCAGGTAGCCGATCTCCCCCGCGACGCTCACCGCGCCCGACGCGGGCCGCAGCTCACCGGCGATGATCTTCAGCAGGGTGGACTTGCCGGAGCCGTTGACGCCGATCAGGCCCGTCCGGCCGGTGCCGAACGCGGCGTCCAGGCCGGTCAGGACGGGGCTGCCGTCCGCCCAGGCGAACGACAGGTCCGAGCACACGATGGCGTATGACATAGGCGGTCTCCATGGTGATTGAGCAGGTGCGGGACGCATGGAGACACCGCGGGTCGCGCGACGCGCCGGCGGGCATGAGAAAGCCCGGCGAGACGGGAGTCCGTACTGAGGTCACGTGCGCGGGCCGACGGACGGCCGGTGCGCGGTGTCGGACCTCAGATCCTCAATGGACTCCCCTGCCGGGCGGTGATGTGACCACAGCGAGGTTACCCGATGTCTTATCGCAACACAAGTAGCGATAAGACTGCGGCATGCTGGCCGGGTGGATCCTGTCAGCCCGGTGTTCGCCGGGCGCACCGCCGAGCTCGCCGCGTTACGCGCCGCGCACGCGCGGGCCTGCGCGGGCGAACCCGCCGCCGTCCTGGTCGGCGGCGAGGCGGGCGGCGGCAAGACGCGCCTCGTCGCCGAGTTCGCGCGCGGCCTGCGCACGCTGACCGGGGCCTGCCTCGACCTCGGCGCCGCGAGCCTGCCGTACGCCCCGTTCACCGCGATCCTGCGGCGCCTCGGCCGGGACGCGATCGTCTCGCTGATGCCCGCGGCGACCCTGCCCGAGCTGGCGCGGCTGACGCCGGGCCTCACCGCGGCCGAGCCCCCGCCGGACGACGGCACCGGGCAGCTGCGGCTGTTCGAGCACGTCCTGGCGCTGGCCGAACGGCTCGGCGCCCGGGATCCGGTGACTCTGGTGTTGGAGGACGCGCACTGGGCCGACCGCTCCACCCGCGACCTGCTGTCGTTCCTGTTCCGCAACCCGCCGCGCGCGGGCGTGCTGCTGGTGGTCACCTTCCGTCCCGAGGAGCCGGGCACGCGGCCGCTGTTCGCCGACCTCGCCCGGCTCCCCCACGTGACCCGGCTCGACCTGCCGCCGCTCACCCGGGCGGAGGTCGCCGACCAGGTCCGCGGCATCCTCGGGGCCGCCGACCCGGCCATAGTGCGGGACGTGCACGCGCGTGGCGGCGGCAACCCGCTGTTCGTCGAGGCGCTCGTCGGAAGCACCGGCCCGGCCGTGCCCGGGTCGCTGCGGGAACTGCTGCTCGCCCGCGTCCACCGGCTGCCCGAGGACGCGCGGGCGGCGCTGCGGGCGGCGAGCGCCGCGGGCGACCGGGTCGGGCACGGCCTGCTCGCGGCCGTGACCGGCCTGTCCGATTCCGGTCTGGGCGAGGCGCTGCGCCCGGCCGCCGACCACGGGCTGCTCGTCGCGGACGGCGACGGCTACGCCTTCCGGCACGCGCTCATCCGCGAGGCCGTCCACGAGGACCTGCTGCCCGGCGAGCGCTCCGCCCTCCACCGCCGCTACGCCGCGACGATCGAGCGCTCGCCGGAGCTCAGCGACGCGCCGGCGAGCGCGCTGGCCGTCCACTGGCAGGGCTGCGGCGACCACGCCCAGGCCCTGGCCGCCGCGTGGCGCGCCGCCCGGGAGCGGTATGCCGCCGCCGCCCACGCCGAGCAACTGTCGCTGCTGGAACGCGTCCTCGGCCTGTGGGACCGGGTGCCCGGCGCCGCCGCCCTCACCGGCCGCACCCGCCACCAGGTGCTGGAGGCCGCGACCGAGGCCGCCGGCGCGATCGGCGAACCCGGGCGCGGGCTGCCGCTCGTCCAGCGGGCCCTGGACGAGACGGACCGCCGCCGCGAACCCGCCGCGGCCGCCCGGCGGCTGGCCCTCCGCGCGCTGATGCGCGGCTACCAGGGCGAGGAGAGCGAGCTGGACGACCTGCGCGAGGCCGAACGGCTCGCGACCGGCCCGGCCCGCGTCCTGGCCCTCACGCGGCTGAGCTCCCGGCTCCTCGTCTACGGGGAGATGGACGAGGGCGAGCGGTTCGGCCGGGAGGGGCTGGCGCTGGCCCGCGCCGGCGGCGACCGCGAGGCGATCCCGCACCTGGAGATCACCGTCGCGGCGGCCGCCGCGCGGGACGGCGACGGCGACCCGGCGGCGCTGGAACGGCTCCGGGAACGCGATCTCGGCGGGTGGGAGCGCGTCCGGGTGCTGAACACGCTGGCGCACTGCCGGCTGAACACCGGCGGCCCGGCGGGCGCGCTGGCGCTGACGGCCGAGGGGCTCGCGGTCGCAGAGGACGCCGGGCTGGCGCGCAGCGGGGGGCTGGCGCTGGCCGTCAACCGGGTCGAGGCGCTGTACCGGCTCGGCCGCTGGGACGAGGCCGCCAAGACGCTCCAGCGGTACCTGGACCGGCACCACGCGCCCGCGTTCCGCCTCCAGACGATGATCTGGCGGATCGCGCTGCTGGCCGCCCGCGGGGACGGCCCCGAGCCCGATCCGGAGGCGCTCGCCGTACCGCTCGACGCCGGGTTCCCGCAGACGACGCTGCCCCTCGCCCAGATGATCGTCGAGTGGCGGCTGGCGGACGACGACCGTCCGGCGGCCCGCGCCGTCGTGGACGCCGTCCTGCGCCATCCGCGGCTGACCGTGCAGCCCTGCTACCTGTGGCCGCTGCTGGAGGCCGCCGCGCACGCGGGCGGGCCGCGCCTCCCCGAGATCGCCGGGCTGGCGGCGCGGCTGCCCGTCGCGACCCCGATGGCGGAGGCGCACGCGGCGGCCGTGTCCGCGCTGACCGGCGGCCCCGCCGCGTGGGACGCCGTGATCGCCGCCTGGGAGCGGATGGAGCAGCCCTATCCGCTGGCGCGGGCGCTGTTCCACGCCGCGTGCGCCGACCTGTCCGCCGGGGACCGCGCGGCCGCCGGGACGCGTCTCGACCGCGCCGCCGGGATCGCCGCCCGGCTCGGCGCCGCGCCGCTGGCCAGGCGGATCTCCGAGCGCGCCCGCCGCGCGGGCCTGTCAGGACCGGACGGCGGACCGCTCACCGCCCGCGAGTCGGAGGTGCTGCGGCTGCTGGCGCGCGGCCGCTCCAACCGGGAGATCGCCGAGGACCTGGTGATCTCCCCGAAGACCGCCAGCGTCCACGTCTCGCACATCCTGGCCAAGCTCGGCGTCTCCTCGCGCGGCGAGGCCGCCGCGGCCGCCCGCGACCGCGGCCTGGCCTAGCCCGCGGCCGCCCGCGACCGCCCGCGACCGTCGCCTGCCTTGCGCGCGCGACCGCGGTCGGGCTTAGCGCGCCGGCGGCCGACAATAAGCCGCCGCCTTATGGCCGCGGGCCGGGCCTTACCCGGACGGTGGTGGCATGGAAGCCGCCGTCCGCACCACCGGCCTGCGCCGCGTCTACGCGCGCAAGCGCCGGGACACCGTCGTCGCCCTGGACGACCTGTCCCTCACCGTCGACCAGAACGAGATCCACGGGCTGCTCGGGCCGAACGGCGCGGGCAAGACCACGCTCGTCAGGATCCTCTCCACCGTGCTGCTGCCGTCGGCCGGGTCGGCGCGCGTCCTCGGCCACGACGTCGTGGCGGACGCGCGGGACGTCCGGTCCCTGATCGGGCTCGTGCTCGGCGGCGACCGGGGCCTCTACGACCGGCTCACCGCCCGCCGCAACCTGCTGTTCTGGGGCGCGCTCTACAAGCTCGACGCCAGGACGGTCCGCAAGCGCGCCGACGCGCTGCTGGAACGCGCCGGCCTCGCCGAACGGGCGGACGACCCCGTCGAGAGGTTCTCGCGCGGGATGCGGCAGCGGCTGCACCTGGCGCGCGGGCTGCTGCACGAGCCGCGCGTGATGTTCCTCGACGAGCCGACCTCCGGGCTCGACCCGGTCGCGGCCGGCGCCTTCCGGCGGCTCGTCCGCGAGCTGCGCGACGAGGGCCGCACGTTCCTGCTCGCCACCCACGACATGGACGAGGCGACGGCGCTCTGCGACCGGGTCACGCTCATCGACCGCGGCCGGATGCTGCTGACCGGCGAGCCCGCGCGCGCCGGACGGTTCCTCGGCGACCGCGAATGCGTCGACTACACCGACCAGGACCCGGCCCTCGCCGAGGCAGTGGCCGTGCTGCCCGGCGTGACCGACGTCGAACGGCGCGACGGCGCGCCCGGGCAATGGCGCGTCCACACCGCCGACCGGGACGCCACCCGCCGCGTCCTCACCCACCTCCTGGACCTCGACGTCCTCACCGCCCGGCGCGGCGAGCCGACCCTCGAAGAGGTCTACCTGCGCGCCGTGGGCGACCGGGGGATGCGGGTGTGAGCGGCCCGCCGGCGACGCTGCGCGTGCTGTGGCAGGCCGTGCTGCTCCAGGTCGGGCTGTCGCGGCGGAGCCCGGAGCACGCCCTCATCCTGCTGATCGCGCCCTTGCAGACGACGACGATGCTCGCGCTGGCGGTCACGGCGGACCGCCCGGACGTCGTGGCGAACGCCGTCCTGGCGCCGGGGCTGATCGGGCTGTGGGTCGCCGCCCTCGACTACGCCGGACGCGTCGTGACCGAGGACCGCTGGATGGGACGTTTCACCCCGATGATCGCGGCGCCCGTCCCGCTGGGCCTGGTCGTGGCCGGACGCGTCGCGACGGTGGTGCTGGTCGGCGCGGCGGCGTTCGCCGAATCCTGGCTGGTCGCGGCCCTCGGGTTCGGACGGGTCCTGACGATCGCCGACCCGCCGCTGTTCGCGGTCGCGGTCGCCGCGACCTGCCTGGCGACGGTCGGGACGGCCACGCTCATCTCGGCGGTGTTCGTGATGTCGCGGGCCCACGAGGTGCTGCAGAACTCGCTCGGCTACCCGTTCTACATCCTCGGCGGGATCCTCGTCCCGGTGGCCGTGCTGCCGGACTGGCTGCACCCGTTCAGCCGTGTCGTGTTCCTGTCGTGGAGCGCGGAGCTGCTGCGCGACGCCGTCCACGGGGACGGCCACGGCTGGGCGTGGCCGGTCGCGGCGATCCTCGGGCTGGGCGCCGCGGCGATGGCGGCCGGGCTGTGGCTGACGCGCCGCTACGTCGACCAGGCTCGCCGCGAGGGGACGGTGGGGTTCGCATGAGGCACGCGGTCCGGATCGCCCGCGAGTCGCTGGTGCTGGGGTTCGCCGAGATGGGCGCCGTCTACACCTGGCGGACGTGGACGTTCGGCTGGCTGGTGCGGCTGCTCTGCCAGGCGACGTTCTACGCCCTGCTGGGCCGCTACGTCGGCGACGAGCCGACCATGCGCTACGTGCTGGTCGGCAACATCGTGGTGCTGGCCTGCATGGAGTCCACCATCGTGGTGATCTCGCTGGCCGGGGAGCGGGCCATGGGGACGCTGCCGCTGCTCGCCATCGCGCCGTCCGGGCACCTGCCGGTGTATCTGGGCCGCGGGCTGCAGTGGATGGTGACCGGCCTGACCAGCTCGCTCGTCGCGTGGCTGGTCCTGCCGCCGCTGCTGGGCGTCCCGCTGCCGTGGCCGCGCGCCCTGTACGCGGCGCCGGTGATCGTGCTCGTCCTCGTCAGCAGCTACGGGTACGGGTGCGCGCTGGCGGGCGTCGCGCTGCGGATGCGCGGCGTCGAGTGGCTGGTGCTGAACTTCGCCTACGGCGTCGTCATGACGTTCGGCGGCGTGAACGTCCCGATCGACGTGTGGCCCGGGCCGCTGCGGATCGCGGTGAACGCGCTGCCCGTCGTGCACGGCCTGGAGGCGGTGCGCGGCATCCTGGACGGCGCGCCTCCCGGCCACATCATGGGCCTGATCGGGATCGAGGCGCTGGTCGGCGCCTGCTGGTACGCGGTGGCGGCGCTGTCGATGGGACGGCTCGTGTCCGTCGGCCGCCGCGACGGAAGCCTCGACCACGCCGGCTGAGACGCGAACGCGCGCCCCGGGCGAACCCGGGACGCGCACTCGACACTCAAGCCCCGGCGCCGGTCGGGTGAGGCCGCCGGTCAGGCGCCGCGCAGGACGGCGCCGGTCCGCTCGGACGCGGACGCGACGGCGCCGGCCCTGGCCCGGGACGTCTCCTCCGCGGTGAGCGTCCGGTCCGGGGCGCGGAACCGCAGCGCGTACGCCAGCGACTTGCGGCCCTCGCCGACCTGCTCGCCGGTGTAGACGTCGAACAGGCGGATGGCCTCCAGCAGCTCCCCCGCGCCCTCGCGCAGCGCGTCCTCCACCTCGGCGGCGGGCACTGCGGCGTCGACGATCAGCGCGACGTCCTGCGTGGCGACCGGGTAGCTCGACACGTGCGGCGCGCGGACCGGCACCGGGTCGCCGAGGCGGCGCAGCTCCAGCTCCATCGCGCACGACCGCGCCGGGATCCCGTACGCCTTCGTGACGCGCGGGTGCAGCTCGCCCGCGTGCCCGACCAGCGTGTCGCCCGCGTACAGCGCGGCGCAGCGGCCCGGATGCCACGGCGCGTGCTGGTCGGCCTGCACGGTCAGCTCGACGCCGACCTCGCGGGCCACCGTGCGGGCGGCCTCGACCGCGTCCGCCCACAGCGCCGGACGCCCCCCGCCCCACCAGCCGGACGGCTCCCGGTCGCCGGACAGCACGACCGCGACCCGCTGCGGCTGATCGGGCAGCGCCGCCTGGAGGGAGGCCAGCTCGTCGGCCGTCGGGCCCCGGTCGACCGCCAGGCGCGGCGCCCGCTCAGGCGCGTCCGGACGCGGCCGGAACACCACGCCCGTCTCGTACAGGGCGGCGTCGCCGAAGCCGCGTCCCACGTTCAACGCCAGCACCTTGAGCAGGCCGGGCAGCAGCGTGGTCCGCAGCAGCGGCTCCTCCTCCGACATCGGGTTCGCGAGCCGCAGCGCCCGGCGGCGGGCGTCGTCGGCGGGCAGGTTCAGGGCGTCCCAGTCCTTCTCGGCGACGAACGGGAACGCCAGCACCTCGACGTACCCGGCGCCGGCCAGCGCGCGGCCGACGCGGCGGCGCAGCCGCTGCCGTACGGTCAGCCCCTTCCCCTTGGCCGGGCGCGGCGGCCTGGCCGGGATGTCCTCGTACCCCTCCAGCCGGACGACCTCCTCGGCGAGGTCGTTCGGGTCGGTGAGGTCGGGACGCCACGACGGCGGCGTCACCGTCAGCACGTCGTCCCCGTCCACCGTGCAGCCGACCTGCTCCAGCCGCCGGACGACCGCGTCCCGCCCGTAGGCCATGCCCGCGACCTTGTCGGGGTGCCCGGCGGGCATCGTCACCGTGACCGGCTCGACCGGCGCCTCGGCGTGCGTGACGCCGGGCATGACCTCCGCGCCGCCCAGCTCGGCGAGCATCCGCACCGCCCGGTACGAGGCGTACAGCGGCAGCTCGCGGTCGACGCCCCGCTCGAACCGGTAGGACGCCTCGCTGTGCAGCCGGTGGCGGCGGCTCATCCGGGCGGTGCCGATGTCGGCGAAGTGCGCGGCCTCGATCACCATGTCGGACGACCGGTCGTCGATCTCGGTGGCGAGGCCGCCCATCGTGCCCGCCATGGAGATCGGGCCCGACTCGTCGGTGATGAGGATGTCCTCGGGGTCGAGGGTCCGCTTGACGTGGTCGAGCGTCTCCAGCTTCTCGCCGGGCGCGGCGCGGCGCACCACGATCGGGCCGGTGAGCTTGCCCCGGTCGAAGGCGTGCAGCGGCTGCCCGAGCTCCAGCATCAGGTAGTTGGTGATGTCCACGGCCAGCGACACCGGCCGCATCCCCGCGCGGTGCAGGCGGACCCGCATCCACAGCGGGGTCTTCGCGTCCGGGTCGAAGCCGCGCACCTCCCGCAGCACGAACCGGTCGCACGCCGTCGGATCGGCGATGCTCGCCGGATACGATTCCCCGTTCTTCGGGGGAAGCTCCACGTGGGCCGGATCGGTGAACGGCACCCCGTACGCGACGGCGGCCTCGCGGGCGATGCCGCGGATCGACAGGGCGTAACCGCGGTCCGGGCTGACGGCGATGTCCAGGACGTCGTCGCGCAACCCGAGCAGCTCCACCGCGTCCGCGCCGACGGGCGTGCCCGCCGGCAGGACGAGGATGCCGTCGTGGTCGTCCCCGATGCCGAGCTCGGCGACCGAGCAGATCATGCCCTCCGACACCCGCCCGTAGGTCGTGCGGGCGCCGATCTCGAACCCGCCGGGCAGCACGCCGCCCGGCAGGATGACGGCCACATGGTCGCCGGCGGAGAAGTTGGACGCGCCGCAGATGATGTTCTGCGGCTCGCCGGTGCCGTTGGCCTTGCCGACGTCCACCCGGCAGTAGCGGATCGGCTTCTTGAACCCGGTCAGCTCCTCGATCGCCAGCACCTCGCCGACGACGAGCGGGCCGGTGATGTCGGCGCCGGCCTGATCGACGGTCTCGACCTCCAGGCCCGCCGCGATCAGCTTCTCGGCGAGCGCGCGTCCCGTGACGCCGGCGGGCAGCTCGACGTACTCGCGCAGCCAGGAAAGCGGGGCCCGCATCAGATCTCCATCCCGAACGGGAGGGTGAACCGGACGTCACCCTCCACCATGTCGTACATGTCCTCGACGCCGTGCCGGAACATCAGCGTCCGCTCGATGCCGAGCCCGAACGCCCAGCCGCTGTAGCGGTCCGGGTCGACGCCGCAGGCCACCAGCACCCGCGGGTTGACCATGCCGCAGCCGCCGAGCTCGATCCAGCCCTCCGAGCCGCAGGTGCGGCACGGCGCAGCCCCCGGCTCCGCGGACACGCCGCGGCACACGAAGCACTGCATGTCGACCTCGCCGGACGGCTCGGTGAACGGGAAGTACGACGGCCGGAACCGCGTCTTCAGCCCCTCGCCGAACATGCCGGTCACGTAGGCGTCGATGCCGCCGCGCAGGTCGGCCATCGTCAGGCCCTCGTCGACGGCGAGGCCCTCCAGCTGGTGGAAGACGGGGCTGTGGGTGGCGTCCAGCTCGTCGGTGCGGAACGTCTTCCCGGGCGCCACCACGTACACCGGCAGCTCCCGCGACAGCAGCGACCGGATCTGCATCGGCGACGTGTGCGTGCGCATCACCAGCCCCGACTCCTCCGACTCGACGAACAGGGTGTCCTGCATCGTGCGGGCGGGATGGTCGGGCAGGAAATTGAGCGCGTCGAAGTTGAACCACTCCGCCTCGACCTCGGGGCCCTCGGAGACCTCGAAGCCGAGCGAGACGAAGACGTCCGCCATCCGCTCCTGCATGGTGGTCAGCGGGTGCCGGGCGCCGCGCGGTGCGCGGTCCCACGGCAGGGTGACGTCGACGGTCTCCTCGACGAGGACGCGCTGGTCGCGTTCCTCCTCCAGTTCGGCCTGGCGCTTCTTCACGGCCTGGGCGACGGCGCCGCGGGCTGCGCCGATGCGCTTGCCGGCGTCGGCGCGGGCCGCGGGCGGCAGCGCGCCGATCTCGCGGTTGGCGAGGGCCAGTGGCGAGCGGTCGCCCGCGTGCGCCAGGCGGACCTGCTTCAGGTCGTCGAGGTCGGCCGCGGCGGCGATGGCGGCGAGGGCCTCGTCGCGGGCCCGTTCGAGCTCTTCCGGCTGCAACGCGGACACCTCGACGGGATCGTAGGACTTGTTGGGTGCAGACATGGCTGTGTGATCGACTCCGGTCGGCGTGGGACGCCCGCAGTCTAGTGCGCGGGCGGTGAAGATCCGGAAAGCGTGCGCGAAACGCGCTGGCCCGCCCAGGGGCCCTGGTGACCGGCCGTCCCGGCGCGTTCGGCGCCGGGCTCAGGTGGCGTAGTCGGGGGCCCCTGCGGGCACGGTAAATCGGAACTCGGCGCCGCCGCCGGGCGCCCGCCGCACGGTGATCACGCCGCCGTGCGCCTCGACGAGCCCCTTGACGATGTAGAGCCCGAGGCCGGTGCCGCCGCGGCGGTTGCCGCCCGGACCGCGCCAGAACTGCCGGAAGACGCGCGGGACGGCCTCGGGCGGTATGCCCTCGCCCTCGTCGCGCACCGACACGGCGGCTCCCTCCTTGTGCGCGTCCGGCTCAACCACGATGGTGACGGTCCCCGCACCGTGGCGCACCGCGTTCTCGACCAGGTTACCGAGGATCTGATCCATCTTGTCGGGGTCGAGCCACATCTCGGGCAGCACGCCCCGGGACTCGAACCTGAACCGGTCCTCCGGCTCGCCGGCCGCGACCCGGCCCGCGATGACCTTGCGGACCTCGTCGGGCAGGTCGACGACCTGGCGGTGCATCTCCAGCCGGCCGGCCTCGATGCGGGACACGTCCAGCAGCTCGGTGATCAGCCGCGTGACGCGGTCGGCGTCGGCGTTGACCGTCTCCAGCATGACGCGCTTCTGGTCGTCGTTGAAGCGGTGCCACTTGGCCAGCAGCGTCGCGGTGAACCCCTTGACGCTGGTCAGCGGGGAGCGCAGCTCGTGGGCGACGGTGGAGACGAGGTCGGCGCGGTCGCGTTCGCGGCGGGCGCGCTGCAGGGCGTCGCGCAGGCACACCGTGAACCGCTCCACGCGGCCGTCGCCGTCCCGCCGGTACGCGGCCGTCACCAGCACCTCGGCGCCGCCGGGCAGGAACAGCACGCGCTCGGGGTGGCGGGTGCGGGTCGACAGGCCGTCGTAGGGGGCCAGGCACTTCCACCAGTCGCGGCCCTCGGCATCGTGCAGCGGGAGGACGTCGCGGAAGTCGCGGCCTACGGCGGACGCGGCGGCGACCCCGGTCATCCGCGTGGCGGCGGCGTTGAACACCGTCACGCGGGCGTCGCGGCCGGCGACGACGAGCCCGTCGGGCAGGTCGTCCGGCGACACTCCGCCGGGGCCCGGGACGGCGGCGTCCGCGGAAGTCGCCGCGGGCCGTTCCGCGGGCATGCGTGCGGCCACGCGAGGGGGTTCCTCTCCGCCCACAGCGGCCTCCAGAACACCGAAGAGTACGCGGCCTGTCGAGAAGAGACTCTAGCCGCAGTCGGGCGCCTTGCGGGACCCGCAAAGCGCCCCGCGGCAAGGCATGTGTAGCCCTCGGGCCGTGTCGCGGCGGGCCTGGAACGCCCCCTCACCAGGGGGCCTGCGGCCGGAGCCCGCGGACCTCGTCCGCGGCCTCACCGGGATGTGGTCGACGAGTCGTGCTCGGCGAGCGCCGCGGCGACGTCCGGGTGGACGGCGAACAGCCGGTCGAGACCGGTGATGCGCAGCAGCCGCAGCTGGGCGGGACGGACCCCGGCCAGCGAGATCTCACCGCCGGACACCGCGATCCTGTTGTGCGCCGCGACCAGCGCGCCGAGCCCGGCCGCGTCGCAGAACGGGACGGCGGCGAAGTCGACCACCAGCCGGCGCGGGCCCTCCCCGCGCGCCTCGACGAGCCGCGAGCAGAGCGTGTCGGCGGTGCGCAGGTCGATCTCGCCGGTCACCACGAGGACGGCGGTGTCGCCGCGCACCCTGGCGATCTCGACCTCCAGCTCGGCGGCGGCGCCCTGGATCCCGATGGCGGGAAGCTGCGGGGCCGCGGGTGCCGGGCCGGCGGCCGGCGCCGTCCGGCACCGCACCTCCGGCCCGCGCCGGCCCGCCCTCCTGGCCGGCCTGAACTCCTCGGTCATCACTTCGCCCCCACTCTGCACGGCATCGTCGCCGCCCCTGGTCAACGCACTGATCAACACGGTATGCACCGGACGACCTGGGCGGATCCATCGCCCGGCCCGTTTGCGGCTCCTACCTGCGGACGAGTCCGGCGCGGTCGCCGGCCCCCCCGGCCCGCGTCCGCGCGCAGCCCATCTTCGCAGCTCACCGGTCGGCAAGCGGCGCTTATGGCGACCGATTGCGGCCATCCGATCACGGATCGCACTGAACCGCCGCGACCGTCGGCACGTGCGGTCCGTCACGTCCCGCGCTGGGCGCGGGCCGATGCATAGAGGCATACGGCCGCGGCCGTCGCCAGGTTCAGGCTCTCGGCGCGCCCGTGGATCGGCACCCGGACGACCTCGTCCACGTGCCGGAGGATCTCGTCCGGCAGGCCCCAGGCCTCGTTGCCGAACACCCAGGCGGTGGGGCGCGCGAGGAGCCCGTCGTCGATCGCGTCGTCGAGGGTGCGGTCGCCTGCGCCGTCCGCCGCGAGGACGGTGAGCCCGGCGCCCCGCAGTTCGGGGATGAGCTCGTCGAACCGCGGGCCGACGACGACCGGCAGGTGGAACAGGCTGCCCGCCGAGGCGCGCACGCACTTGCCGTTGTAGGGGTCGACGGACGCGTCGGTGAACACGACGGTCTCCGAGCCCGCGGCGTCGGCGGTGCGCAGGACCGTGCCCGCGTTGCCGGGGTCGCGGACGTGCGCGAGGACGGTCACCAGCCGCGGCCCCGCCTCCAGCGCCTTGCCCAGCGGGACGTCGACGAACCCGCAGACCGCCAGCAGCCCCTGCGGCGTGACGGTCTGCGCGAGCTCGGCCATGATCTCGCCGCTGACGCGCAGCACCGGCGCGCCGGCGCGCTCGGCGGCGAGGACCAGGTCGGGGTGGCGGGCCTCGGCCTCCGCCGTGGTGAACAGCTCGGCGAGGCCGCCGGGGATCTCCAGCGCCTCCCGCACCGCCTGCGGCCCCTCGGCGAGGAACCGGTTCTCGCGGCGGCGGAAGGCGCGCTTGGCGAGCCGGCGAGCGGCCTTCACCCTCGGTGACCGCAGGGAGGTCAGCTCGCGGCCCGCCATGTCGCTCCGCCCGCCCGAGTCCGGGAGACCCGGATCAGGCGGCCTCCGTGCTTCCCTCGGCCGGGAGCGCGTCCTTGGCGACCTTGACCAGGGCGGCGAACGCGGGCGCGTCGTTGACGGCGAGCTCGGCGAGCATGCGCCGGTCGACCTCGACCTCCGCGGCCTTCAGGCCCTGGATGAACCGGTTGTAGGTGATGCCGTTGGCGCGGGCCGCGGCGTTGATCCGCTGGATCCACAGCCGGCGGAACTGGCCCTTGCGGTCCTTACGGTCCCGGAACGCGTAGGTCATCGAGTGGAGCTGCTGCTCCTTGGCCTTGCGGTACAGGCGCGAACGCTGACCGCGGTAGCCGCTCGACCGCTCCAGGACGACCCGACGCTTCTTGGCGGCGTTGACCGCCCGCTTCACGCGTGCCACGTGCTGTGCTCCTTCGTGGGGGCCGGGGCCGTCCGGGCCTCGGCCGGTCGCTGATGTTCCTGTCGCTGATGTTCGAGTGCTACTTGCGCAGCAGCTTCTTGACGTTCTTCGCGTCGGCGTCGGCCACCACGGCCGGGCCGCTGAGCCGCCGGGTCCGCTTGGACGGCTTGTGCTCGAGCAGATGGTTGCGGTTGGCGCGGCGGCGCATCACCTTGCCGGTGCCGGTCACCTTGAAGCGCTTCTTGGCACCGCTGTGTGTCTTGGTCTTCGGCATGGTCGCCGTCGTCTCCCTCTGTCCCTGCCCCCGTGCGGACGGCACGGGGGCGCACCTGATCGGCGCATCGCACGGGGTGCGTTCGCTCCCGGTGTCCGTGGACGCGCCAGGTCAGGCTTCAATGTACGTGCGCCGCGACCCCGCTCTGCGCGAGGCCGCGGAGATGGAACCGCCGCGAGGTCGTGGAGCCGGATCCGGCTCCCCGTCGGCCGCGTGGCCGGTCCCGGGCGGCCGTCAGGCGGTGCCCGCCTCGGTCTCCTGCCCGCGGGCCGTCTTCTTCTTGTGCGGACCGATCACCATGATCATGTTCCGGCCGTCCTGCTTGGGCCGCGACTCGACGAAGCCGAGCTCCTCGACGTCGTCGGCGAGCCGCTGCAGCAGCCGGTAGCCGAGCTCGGGGCGGGACTGCTCACGACCGCGGAACATGATCGTGACCTTCACCTTGTCCCCGGCCTTCAGGAACCGCACCACGTGACCCTTCTTGGTCTCGTAGTCGTGCGGGTCGATCTTCGGGCGGAGCTTGATCTCCTTGATGACCGTGTGCGCCTGGTTCTTCCGCGCTTCCCGTGCCTTCATCGCAGACTCGTACTTGAACTTGCCGTAGTCCATGAGCCTCGCGACGGGCGGGCGCGCGGTGGGCGCCACCTCGACCAGGTCGAGGTCCGACTCACGCGCGATTTCAAGGGCCTTGGCGATGGGCACTATGCCCACCTGTTCGCCGTTCGGGCCGACGAGACGGACCTCGGGCACGCGAATGCGGTCGTTGATACGCGGTTCGGCGCTGATGGGACCTCCTTGGGGCCGTTCTCACGTTGGTTGGACCGGTCGTACCCCGAGGCTCCCACGAGAAAAGCCCCGCACGACTCACGTACGGGGCCACCTTCGGTCTCCCTGGACGGCCATGCCGTCCAGGGACGACGGCGGGACGGGCACCGAACGCCCGCTCGCCGGACCGCGGACCCACCGGCTTCGGGTCTGGGGTCGTTCCCCAGGTGAACACCGCGGGCTCCGGCAAACCGCCCTCTGGGCGGCGAACAGGAACCGCGGCTTCGTCAGCCGGTCAGGTGGGAGGTGGCCTCCGCTTGTGCGCCCGGCGCACGCTCCAATGGCAGTCGCGCGCGCAGGGCCGGTCGGCCACAAAGACTACCACCTGCGGGGGTGTTGTGCGTCATGCCCCCCGGCCGCCCTCGTGGGACCCGCGTGAGGTACGCCACCTTCGTCAACGGCGGCGGCCTCCCGCCCATTCCCGGGGAGGGTGAGGGCGTTCTGACGCGGCGGGGCCCTCGGCATGTCGGCGGCGGCTTGTTACGGTGAAGCGAGGACGGCCCGTCCTCCAGCCCCCACCCACCGCCATTCAACGGACGAGCTCCGCTCGACGCCCGGTGGGGCCGGCACCAAGGGAGGTTGATCCCGCGATGCCCTCGGTCGAGGCCGGCGAAGCCGGCCCCCTCACCGCTTTGTCACCGATCAGCCTGGCGTTCGCCCAGAAGGCGTTCATCGTCTCCGGGGGGCGGCTGCTGCTCGTCCGCAAGTCGGCGTCCGACCCGTTCCACCCGGGCCGCTGGGAGGTTCCCGGCGGGCGGCTGGAGGTCGAGGACGACCTGGACCTGGACGACCACATCCGCCGGGAGGTGTGGGAGGAGGTCGGCCTCAAGATCGACCCGGGGCCGCCGTTCCACCTGTGGCAGTGGTTCATGCCCGACCGTTCACCGCTCGGCGGCGGTCAGGCGCGGGGCGGGCAGATACGCGTGGTGGCGGCGGCGCGGCGGTGCAGGCCGGTGACGCTGGACGCCACCCTGGAGAACCAGGAGACCGGCGACCATCTGGACGGCTGCGCCTGGGTGCCGCTTCCCGAGGTGCGCGCGTACGACCTGATCCCGAGCCTGCGTCCGGTGATGCGGGCGTTCCTGCTCGCGCCCGGGTGACGCCGGAGCCATGGTCTCGTCCCGATCGCCGGCGGAGTGGCCCGGCCTCGACGGCGTGGACGAGCGCCGCTTCGACGTGTTCGTCATCGGGGACGTGGGGATCGAGGTCCGCGCGACGCTGCCGGACGTCCGGTTCGCGGAGCTGGACGCCGACCGGCTCGCCTACGCGCCGGCGCGGGCGATGGTCGCCGGGACGGCGGTCAACCTGGCCCGGTGCGCGACGCGCTACTTCCGCCGGGTGGGCGTGCTGGGCAAGGTCGGCGACGACGACTTCACGCCGGTGATCCGCCGGGAGCTGCGGCGGATCGGGGCGGACGACCACCTGCGCGTCGAGCCGGGCACGCCGAACGGCGTCTCGGTGATGCTGCGCGACCGTCCGGGCGGCGATCGGCGGGGAGTGGGGCGGCCTGGGGCGGCGGGCGTGCGGCTGCTGGTCGTCCAGGACGAGCCGCCGGGGCGGCGCCTCGCCGCGCCGGAGGTCCGCGCGGCGGCGGCCGGGATCGAGGGCGCGGACGTGCTGGTCACCGACGGGTACTCGCTGCTGTCCCCGGTGTCGCGGGCGGCGCTGCACACGGCGGCGCGCATCGCCCGCGACGCGGGGACGCGGGTGGCGTTCGACCTCGTCCCGCACGACGTCGACGCGCGGCTCCCCGCGGACGACGTCCTGCCGATGACGGCGCTGGCCGATCTCGTGATCTCCGAAGCGCCCACGCTGGCGCGGCTGCTCGGGCAGCCGTCCCCGGCGACGGGGGGCGAGGTGCGGGAACTGCTCCCCGTGCTGGACCGGGCCGTGCCCGGACGTCCGCTGTGGCTGCTGCGCTTCGGCGACACGTCGCTGGAGCACACGCTCGCGTACCAGCGGGACGGGCTGCTGATGGAGTACCCGACGGGCTACGCGGACGGTGTGGAGCGCGCCGGGTTCGGCGACCGGCTGGCCGCGTCGGAGCTCTACTGGTGGCTTTCGGGAGGGGCGTCCGCGTCCGGTAGCGCGGTGGTCGCTCCGCGCAGCGCCTGAAGGGTGCGGAAGAAACGGCGTCTGCTGGACGGGAGCCCGAACGTCTCCTGCCAGCGCCAGGTCTCGTCCTGTCCGGCGGCCGTGACGGCCCAGCGCAGGAACTGGCTCCGGACGCCGTCACCAGGATGGACGGTCGCGATGCCGTCCTCCTCGATGAGGAGGTAGGAGCGGCCGGTGCGAAGGTATGCCCGCAGTGCGGCGTGGTCGGCGGGCGTGCCGGTGAGGCCTCGTTCCTCCACGACCGTCCGGACGCCGGGTGTCCCTGGGAGGAAGTGCCAGTGGGCGTGGTCGATGCACGCGCCTCCGCCTTGGGAGCTCGCCGGTCCGTGCTCGAACAGCAGCAGTTCGCGGGTGCCGTAGGCCCGGAGGTAGAGGCGGGCGACGCGGTCCCGCCAGCGCAGCGCGCGTTCCCACAGCGCCGGGCAGAACGCGGCGGCGCATTGGTGGTGTTCGCGGGTGACCAGCAGGACGTGCCCTTCGGCGAGCGGCGCGACGTCCGGTATCAGGAGGAAGTCGGCGTCGCGGGCGATGACGCCCGACTCCCCCGGCAGGTCGGCCATCCCGTTGAAGCGGAATCGCAGGGGCGGGCACAGGACGCATTCGGGACCGGGCTCGCTCCACGCCGTCGGCTCGACCAAGCCTCCTCCAGCTCCACGGGTCGTCGCGGGGAATCGCTCGACTTCCAGCGTGCCCGGCGCCCGCGCGGGCGATCCTCGTCGCCACGGTTGTGTACGGCCGTGGATACCGACATGGAGCGCAAGGGGTACGGGGCTCGACTTTGCGGGCACAAATGGAGCAGAAGGCAGAACCGTGAACCAGAAACCTCCGTGAACCAGAAACCTCTGTGAATCAGACACCTCCGCTCCCCGCACCGGCGCCTCGCGCCGACCGTCCCCCCGCCATACCCCGAGCGCGGTCCCGGTCGGCGCGCGGCGCGTCCCGGGCGGGCGAGGACGCCGCCGTCATCGACATGGCGGTGCTCGACGCCCGGCTGAACGAGTCGCTGGACGTCCTGCGCGACACCTACGCGCCCGCGCTCGGCACCGGCGGCGGCTGGTACCACGAGCTGACGAGGCCCGAGCCCGGTACGACCGCGACCGCGCTCGGGCTGCTGGCGTTCGTGGAGGCGGGCCACCCGTTCGAGTACTTCGACGAGGGCCTGGCGTTCCTCGCCGCCCGGCAGACGAGCTCCGACGACGCGCTGCGCGACGGCGGCTGGGCCACCAAGACCAGCCTCGGCATGCCGGTGGTGGAGGCGACCGGCTGGATCGCGCGGTTCCTGGCCCGCGCCCGCTGCGACCTGCGCGACGACGCCCCCGACCTGAGGCGCGCCTACCGCTGGCTCCTGCACAACCAGAACCCCGACGGCGGCTGGGGATCGCTGCACGGCTGCCGGTCCCGGGTGTGGCTGACGTGCCTGGCGCTCCGCGCGCTCAGCCAGCTCAACCCGTACGACCCGGCCGTCGACCGGGGCGTGGAGTGGCTGACGGCGGACCGCACGGCGAACCGTCCAGGCTGGGGGCCGACGCAGGCGTCCAGGCCGACCGTCACCCACACCGCGTTCGCGCTGGTGACGCTGGCGGAGGCGCGTCCCGACCTGCGGTCCGAGCGGCTGCTCGACGCCTACGACTGGCTGCTGGCCAGCCTCGACCCCGACGACGAGCACGCCTGGATCGAGACCTACGACGTCTCGCCCCAGGGCGCCGGGTCGAAGCCGGTGTGGCGGCTGGCGCTCTGGCACTACGGGCTCCCGATCGCGCTCGCCGCGCTGCTGCGGGACCCACGCGGCCCGAACGGCCCGGCCGTCGCCCACGCGTTCCGGACGCTGGCCCGCGGCGAGGTCGCCGACCCGCGCTGGAACGGCTACCCGGGCAGCGGGCGCACGTCCCTGTGGACGCTGTGGTGGCGGCTGGAGGCGCTGATCGCGCTCGCCAGGCTCCCGCTCGCGGGGAGCGCCGACGTCCTGCACTGGCTGCCGGACGCGGCGATCGTGCAGCGCGGCCACGCCCGCGAACGTCCCCTGGCGGACCTGCTGCCGCACCGCCGGCTCGTCGACCCGGCGGCGCTCGCGCGGCGGCACTGGGCGGCGGGCCTGCTGGTCCTGGTGTGCCTGTGCAGCGCGTTCGGCGTCGCGGCCGGGATGTGGGGGTGGAAGGACTTCTGGCTGAGCGTGATCCTGCCGGTCGTCCTCACCGGGGTCAGCGAGTCGATGCGGCGGCGCCGCGGCCAGCGCGCACCGCCCCCCGCCCCGCCCTGACCGGCCCTGCTGGGTGCTGGCGGGTTCTGGCGGAGATGCCTGGTCAGGCGCGGCGGTCGAGTTCGGCCTCGCCGGCGGCGCGCATCGCCTCCACGGGGACGTCCTCGCGGCCGGTCATCAGCGTCACCTGCCGGACGGCCTGGTGCAGGAGCATCGCGAACCCGCCGACGACCGTCCCGCCGGACCGCCGGACGGCCGCCGCGAGCGCCGTCGGCCACGGCGCGTACGCCACGTCGAACAGGGCCGCGCCGGACGCGGCGACCGGCTCGGCGAACGGGTCGGCGGCCCGTCCGGGCAGCGTCGACACCACCAGCTCGGCGGGCAGGTGCGCGGTCACGTCGTCGAGCGGCACGACCCGGACCGCGAGCCCGAACCGCTCCCCCACCCGCGCGGCCTCGGCGGCGCGCTCGGGCGTCCGCGCGGCGAGGACGGCCTCGTCCATCCCGAGGCCGGCGAGCGCGGCCAGCGCGGACGCCGCCGTCGCGCCGCCGCCGAGCACCAGCGCGGACCCGGGCGCCTTCAGGCCCGCCTCGGCGAGCGCCGTCACGATGCCGTGCACGTCGGTGTTGTCGCCGTGCCGCCGCCCGTCCCGCAGGACGATCGTGTTGGCGCCGCCGACCTTCACCGCCAGGTCCGACACCGTGTCGACCAGGCCGAGCGCGACCCGCTTGAGCGGCATCGTCAGCGACAGGCCCGCCCATTCGGGGCCGAGGCCGTCCAGCAGCGCGGCCAGGCCGTCCTCGCCGCACTCGATCGCGTCGTAGGACCACGCGTCCAGGCCCATCGCCGCGTACGCCGCGCGGTGCAGCACCGGCGACAGCGAATGCTCGATCGGCGACCCCAGCACCGCCGCGCGGCGGCCGCTCACTGCCCCGGGTGCGCTTTCTGCCATGCCCGGAACTTCTTCTCCAGCCGCTGCCGCTCTTCCTCCGTCGTGGCGAACTCGGTGATCTTGTTGGTGGGGTCGGTGGCGATGAAGAACAGCCACGGGCCCTGCTTCGGCGTGAGCGCCGCCTCGATCGCGTCCGGGCCCGGGTTGGCGATCGGGCCGGGCGGCAGGCCCTTGTGCTTGTAGGTGTTGTACGGCGAGTCGACCTGGAGGTCCTGGTTGGTCACCGTCAGGGTCCGCTTGTTCAGCGCGTACAGCACCGTGGTGTCGAACTGGAGCGGCATGCCCTTCTCCACCCGGTTGTAGATCACCTGGGAGATCTGCGGCAGGTCGCTGGGCTTGCCGCCCTCCGCCTGGACGAGGCTGGCCAGCGTGATGACCTTCGCCGGGCTCAGGCCCGCGTCCCGCGCCTTGCCCTCCAGATCGACGCTCTCGGCCTCCTGGTTGAAGCGGGCGACCATCTGCTTGAGGATCTGCTCCGCCGAGGCGTTCGGGTCGAGGTCGTAGCGTCCCGGGTAGAGATACCCCTCCACCTTGCCCTTCGCGTACGAGGGCAGTTCGAGCGCGTCCGGCTTCTTCGCGGCCGCCTGGAACTCCTTGACGGAGATGCCGGTCTTCTTCGCCAGCAGCTCGTAGGTCTCGACGGCCCGGCGGCCCTCCGGGATGGTGATCTGGTTGCCGGCGCGGGACTTCGGGTCCAGCAGCAGCGCCATCGCCGCCGCCGACGACATCCTCTGCCGCATCTGGTAGAAGCCCGGCTGGATGGTGGAGGCGCGCGTCTCCTTCGTGTACGCCTTCACGAACGCGCGGGCGCTCTTCACCACGCGGTGCTCCTCCAGCGTCGACCCGATCGCGAAGCCGCTCGCGCCGTCCTTGATCTGGACGGTGACGTTCCCCGAGCCCTGGCCGTCGTAGTCCGGCGGGTGGCGCTTGTTGTCGAGCCACGCGTACCCGAGGACGCCGCCGGTGCCGAACACCGCGACCAGGAACGCCATGGCGAACAGGGCGGCGGCGCGGCCGTTGCGCCTGCGCCGCTTCTGCCGCTTGCGGACGCGCCGCTGGTCGCGCCTGCCGTACCGGTCGTCCTGCGGACGCCCGTCGCCGTACGGGTCTGAGAAGAGGTCCAAGTCGTTCATGAGCTCCCCCGGACGATCTCGCCTGGGGGGCGTCCCGTCAACCGTTCCGCGTCAAGGGCGGCCTGGAGCAGGACGGACGCGGCGGCCTGGTCGACGACCGCCCGCCGCGCCTTGCCGTGCACCCCGCCCGCGCGCAGGCCGCTCTCGGCCGTGACGGTGGTGAGCCTCTCGTCGTACAGCCGGACCGTGTCCGGGGGGAGCCGGTCGGCCAGCCGGGCCGCGAAGCGCCGCGCCGCCTCCGCAGCCGGGCCCTCGCGGCCCGACAGCGACGTCGGCAGGCCCACGACCACCTCGATCGCCTCGTGCTCGGCGACGAGCGCCACGAGCCGGTCGATGTCGCCCTTGCCGCTCTTCACGGTCTCCAGCGGCGACGCGAGGATCCCGCCGGGGTCGCAGCGCGCGACCCCGATCCGAACACTCCCGACATCGATTCCCAACCGGACACCGTCCCTCATCGGCGTGCCCCCGCCCGGCGGGCCGGTCCCGGTGTCTTGCCCCGATATCCCGGGCTCACGCGGCCCCTACGGCTTGTTCGACGGCGGCGAGGGCGTCGCCTATGGCGGACGGGTCGGCCCCGCCGCCCTGGGCGAGGTCGTCCTTGCCTCCGCCGCCCCCGCCGAGCGCCTTGGCGGCGAGGCCGACGAGCGCGCCCGCCCTGAGGCCGCGGTCGCGGGCTCCGGGGGTGACGGCGACGACCACGACCGGACGGTCCTTCGGCACGCCGGTGACCATCACGACGGCGGGCCGGGACGTGAGGCGTCCGCGGACGTCGACGGCGAGCTTGCGCAGGTCGTCGGCGCCGGTGCCGTCCGGGGCGCGGTGCCCGACGAACGCGGTGCCGTGCACGTCCTTGGCGCCGTCGGCGAGCGAGCCGGCGATGGCGAGGACCTGCTGGGAGCGGAGCTTGTCCAGCTCCTTCTCCGCGTCGCGGAGCCGCGTGACGACGCCCGAGATCCGCTCGGGCAGCTCCTCCTTGCGGGCCTTCAGCTGCTCGGAGAGCTGCGCGACGAGGACGCTCTCGCGGGCCAGGAACCGGAACGCGTCGATGCCGACGAGGGCCTCCACGCGGCGGACGCCCGCGCCGATCGACGACTCGCCCAGCACCTTGATCAGGCCGAGCTGCCCGGACCGCGCGACGTGCGTGCCGCCGCACAGCTCGCGGGAGTAGTCGCCGACCTCGACGACGCGGACCTCGTCGCCGTACTTCTCGCCGAACAGGGCGAGCGCGCCCATCGCGCGGGCCTCGTCGATCGAGGTGTGGAACGCGCGGACGTCCAGGTCGCCGACGAGGACCTCGTTGACCTCGTCCTCGACGTCGCGGAGCACGCTGACGGGGACGGCGCCGGACGCGGTGAAGTCGAACCGGAACCGGCCCGGCGAGTTCTCCGATCCGGCCTGCGCCGCGGACTCGCCGAGCGCCCGGCGGAACCCGGCGTGCACCAGGTGGGTCGCGGTGTGCGAGCGGGAGATCGCGCGGCGGCGCTCGACGTCCACCTCGGCGTGCGCGGAGTCGCCGGCCTGCGCCTCGCCGCCGGTGACGCGTCCGCGGTGCACGATGAGGCCCGCGAGGGGGGACTGCACGTCCGTGATCTCGATGACGGCGCCGTTGCCGAGCCTGATCAGGCCGTGGTCGGCGAGCTGCCCGCCGCCCTCGGCGTAGAAGGGGGTGCGGTCGAGGACGACCTCGACGTCGGTGCCCTCCCCGGCCGCGGGCGCGTTGGCGCCGTTGACCAGCAGCCCGACGAGGCGGGCGTCGCCGAGCAGGTGCCGGTAGCCGATGAAGTCGACCTTGCCGCCGGCGCCGGTGAGCAGCTCGTCGAGGACGGACACGTCCAGGTTGCCGGTCCTCTTGTCGCGGGCGTCCTTCTTGGCGCGGTCCCGCTGCTCGCGCATGAGGCGGCGGAAGCCGTCCTCGTCGACCTGGAGGCCCTGCTCGGACGCCATCTCCAGCGTCAGGTCGATCGGGAAGCCGTAGGTGTCGTGGAGCTTGAACGCCTGCTCGCCCGCCAGGGTCGCGCCGCCCGACCGGCGGGTCTCCTCGACGGCGGTGTCGAAGATGGCGGTGCCGGTGCGGAGCGTCTGGAGGAAGGAGTCCTCTTCGGCGTCGATGACCGTGTGGATGTTCGCGGCCGTGCGGACCAGCTCCGGGTACTGCTCGCCCATCGCCGCGACGGCGACGGCGGTCAGCTCGTGCATGAGGCCCGCGTCCTGGCCGCCGAGCAGGCGGAGGTTGCGGATGGAGCGGCGCAGGATGCGGCGCAGCACGTAGCCGCGTCCCTCGTTGCCGGGACGGATGCCGTCGGCGACCATCATGGTCCCGCTGCGGACGTGGTCGGCGATGACGCGCAGCGACACGTCCGCGCGGTGGTCGCGGCCGTACCGGACGCCGGTCAGCCCGGCGGCGCGGTCGAGGACGCGCCACAGCGTGTCCGTCTCGTAGATGTTGTCGACGCCCTGCAGGATCGCCGCCATGCGCTCCAGGCCCATGCCGGTGTCGATGTTCTTGGCGGGCAGGTCGCCGAGGATCGGGAAGTCGGTCTTGCTCTCCCCCGGGCCCCGCTCGTACTGCATGAAGACGAGGTTCCACACTTCGAGGTAGCGGTCCTCGTCGGCGACGGGGCCGCCCTCGCGGCCGTACTCGGGGCCCCGGTCGTAGTAGATCTCCGAGCAGGGGCCGCACGGGCCGGGGACGCCCATCGACCAGAAGTTGTCCTCCATGCCGCGCCGCTGGATGCGCTCATGGGGGACGCCGACCTTGTCGTGCCAGAGGCCCGCGGCCTCGTCGTCGTCGGTGAAGACCGTCACCCAGAGCTTCTCCTCGGGGAACCCGAAGCCGCCGTCGTCCCGGGACCGGGTCAGCAGCTCCCAGGCGAACGGGATCGCCTGCTCCTTGAAGTAGTCGCCGATGGAGAAGTTGCCCAGCATCTGGAAGAACGTGGCGTGCCGGGTGGTCTTGCCGACCTCTTCGATGTCGGGCGTCCGCACGCACTTCTGGGCGCTGGTCATCCGGGCGGACGGAGGCGTGCGCTGGCCCAGGAAGTACGGCTTGAACGGGACCATGCCGGCGTTGACCAGCAGGAGGGTCGGGTCCTCGGCGACCAGGCTGGCCGAGGGCACCACCGTGTGCCCGCGCTCCTCGAAGAACGTGAGGAAGCGGCGCGCCACCTCTGCCGACTCCATGATCAGTGGCCATCCTTGTCGTGGTCGATGTGGTCGTGGTCGCGGTCGATGTGCCCGCGGTCGGTGTGGTCGATGATCGTGTAGCGCGCCCTGAGGACGCGGCGGGGCCGGGCGAGCTCGGCGTCGGGCGGAGCCTGGTCCATGCGGACGGCCTCGCGCAGCTCCTCCTCGCGGGCCTTCATCTCCGTACGGACGTCGGAGGCGAAATGCCTCAGCCGTTCGCCCGCGCCGTGCCCGGTCGACACCGCGCGCGCCGCGACGCCCTCCGGGGACAGGGCCCGCGTGAACCGCACCACGCGCCGCTTGACGCGGTGCGAGACGTAGACGCCCGCGCCCGCGCCGAGCGTGAGCCAGAACAGCCGCCTCATCCGCGTCCCCTGCCCGAGGACCGGGCCGGCAGCTCGGGCCGCCCATTGCCGGACCGGCCGCCGCGGGTCCGGCCGCCGCGGGACCGGCCCTGCCGGGAGCGGGACTCCCGGGAGCGGCCGTTGGCCGCGGAGCGGTCGCCGTCGTGGTCGTGGTCGCCCCCGGCGTCGCCGTCGCGGCTTCCGAGGGCCTTGCGGACGCCGTAGGAGAAGGCGGCGGCCTTCACCAGCGGCCCGCCCACCACCGACGTCATGACGGTGGTGACGGCCGACACGTTCTGGGTGACGCCCGCGACCTGCTTGGTGATGACGTCGGTGCGGCCGAGCTGCTCGTTGGCGCGTTGCACCGTGCGGGTCATGTCGTCCATCAGGGGGCCCGCCTGGTCGCCGATGTCGCGGACGACCTCGCCGGCCTCGCGGAGGAGGCGGGCGAGCCTCAGCAGGGTGAGCGCGATGAACGTGACGAGCACCGCCCAGAACACGGCCACGATGAGACCCGCGAGCTGTCCACCAGTGAGCATCAGGGCTTTCCGTTCGTGCGATTCCGGCTCCCACGCCGGGCATGGCGTCACGACTCTATAGGGTCCCCCGGACCCTACCGGTCCCCCGGTCGGCGCGGCGGGAGCACCGGCCGGACGAGATCGGTCAGCGTCCGTCCCGCCCCTCGCCGGTCGGTCCGCGCAGGACGGACCGTATCCGCGCGAGGACCTCGGTGAACCGCGCCTCGGCGCCGTGCCGGGTCGGCCGATAGTACTCCCGTCCGTCGACCGAGTCGGGCGCGTACTGCTGTTTCACCACGCCGCCTGGGTGGCTGTGGGCGTACTTGTAGCCCTCGCCGTGCCCGATCTTCGCCGCGCCCTTGTAGTGCGCGTCGCGCAGATGCCCGGGGACGGGCCCCACCAGGCCCTTGCGGACGTCGCCGAGCGCCTCGTCCACGGCCGTGATGACCGCGTTCGACTTGGGGGCCAGGGCGAGGTGGATCACCGCCTGGGCGAGGTTGATGCGGGCCTCGGGCAGGCCGACGAACTCCACCGCCTGCGCCGCGGCGACGGCGGTCTGCAGGGCGGTCGGGTCGGCCATGCCGACGTCCTCGCTGGCGTGCACGATCAGGCGCCTGGCGATGAACCGCGGGTCCTCACCGGCCTCGATCATGCGGGCCAGGTAGTGCAGGGCGGCGTCGGCGTCGCTGCCGCGGATGCTCTTGATGAACGCGCTGATGACGTCGTAGTGCTGGTCGCCCTCGCGGTCGTAGCGGACGGCGGCCCGGTCGACGGCCTTCTCCAGCAGGCCGACGTCGATCGCGCCGCCGTCGTCGACGACCAGCGCCGCGGCCTCCAGGTAGGTGAGGGCGCGGCGGGCGTCGCCTCCGGCCAGCCGGACGAGGTGGTCTTCGGCGGCGGAGTCCAGGCTGACGGCGCCGCCGAGGCCGCGCTCGTCGGCGAGGGCCCGGTGGATCACCTCGCGCAGGTCGTCCTCGCCGAGCGGCTCCAGGGTCAGCAGCAGCGAGCGCGACAGCAGCGGGCTGATGACGGAGAAGAACGGGTTCTCGGTGGTGGCGCCGATGAAGGACACCCAGCGGTTCTCCACGGCGGGGAGCAGCGCGTCCTGCTGGGCCTTGTTGAAGCGGTGGACCTCGTCGACGAACAGGACCGTCTGCCGCCCGGCCATGCCGAGCTCGCGGCGCGCCAGGTCGATCTCGGCGCGGACGCGCTTGACGCCGTCGCTGACCGCGGAGATCTCCACGAACCGGCGGGACGTGACGTGGCTGACGACCGTGGCCAGGGTCGTCTTGCCGGTGCCCGGCGGGCCCCACAGGACGAGCGACATCGGCACGTCGCGGTCGACGAGCTGCCGGATCGGGGTGCCGGGGCCGAGCAGATGGGCCTGGCCTACGACCTCGTCCAGGGCGCGGGGACGCATCCGCACGGCGAGTGGCTGCCGCACGTCTCCCCCGCCGGAGGCTGCCGGACCCAGCGGCGCCGGTGGGGCCACCGGGACGCGCTCCGGTACCGGTGCGTCGAAGAGGCCCTCCGGCTCGCCCGATTCCGCCCTGCTGGTCACGCTCCGACACTATCTCGCGGCGCCGACATCACCGTCCGCCCCGGCCCGCGGTCGCTCAGCCGCGCGACGGTAGACGTCAGCCCCAGCGCCGCGAGGACGATCGACGCCCCGGCGACGCCGTCCAGCCAGTAGTGGTTCGCGGTCAGCACGACAACCAGGAGGGTGATCACCGGGTGCGCCGCGATGGCGTACCGCCACCGGCCGCGCCCGTAGCGGATCACGCCCCAGGCGACCAGCAGCGCCCAGCCGACGTGCAGCGACGGCATCGCGGCGAACTGGTTCGCCAGCCCGCTGCCGGGCTCCGCCGCGTACGCGCTGGGTCCGTGGATGCGCATCACGTCCACGAGCCCGTGACCGGACAGCATCCGGGGCGGCGCCAGCGGAAACGCGAAATGGACGGCCAGCGCCATCACCAGCGACAGGACGATCGCGGCGCGGACGCGCGGCCACGCCCGCCGGTGCCTGACCCACACCCAGATCATGAACACGGTGGTTCCCGGGAAGTGCACGCGGACGTAGTACTCGTTGGCCGCCCGCACCCAGCCGTCCCAGCCGAGCGCCCACTTCTGCAGGGACGACTCGTCCGGCAGGCGCAGGGCACGCTCGGCGTCCCACAGCCACCGCGCGTTCGCGAACGCCTGGGCCGACCGCCCGTCCGCGAGGTGACGCCCGTACTCATAGACGGACAGCACCACGGCGATGACGCCGATCTGCACGGCCGTGGCTAGCACCAGGTGCAGCGTCCTCCTGTCCGGCCGCAGCGTCGCTTCCTCGGCCCCCGATCGCGTCATAGGGTTCATCTTCGGGCCGTCCGGAGCGACGCTCCTGCTACGTCAGGAGGGTTCTGTCTCCGTCCAAGGTCCAAGAGGCGTGTGGAACCTGAGGCTTGGTTCCCGCGTTGGAGTGGCGCGAAAGAGGCATTCAGGAGCGTGACGGTGTCCGGTACGACCCCGCGCAGGCGCCACGGGCCGGCAGGACTGCTCGTGGTGCTCTTCGTCGTGGGCGGGCTGATCTTCAGCTACGGGCTGGGACACGGCCCGGTCGAGCGGCTGTGCACCGAGCACGCCGTGAGCGTCCCGGTGGCGGCCGCGTCCGCCGCCACCGGCCACCACACCCCCGATCCCGGGGTTTCGGCGCTCTCGGGCCTTCACAGGCTCGCTGACACGGCATTGACAGCGCCCCCGGAGGACCGGCCCTCGCAGACGCCGATGGACGCGTGCCTGTGCATGGCCGTCCTGTTCACTCTCGTCCTGCTCGCCCTGGCGGCCGCACTGCGCCGCCCTGCCTCGCGGCTGCCCGCCCGCTTCGGCTGGACGCTCGTCTCGTCCGCCCTTGGCGCGCCCAGACCCGCGCTCCGGCCCGCCCTCCAGGTGCTCCGGCTGTGACAGACCGGCCGTAAAGCCACCGCATGCGCCGTATCGACGCCTACCGCGATACGGCGCAGCTCTCCTGTCCAACAGCCATTCACAGCATCGAGAGGACCGCTCTCATGTCCAAGAGCGCCCGGAACAAGAACGCCCGCAAGAACCCGACGAAGAACGCGCTCACGCAACGGGAGACGCCGTGGGGCGCCATCGCCTTCTTCACCCTGATCGGCGTGGTGGCGGCCGTCGCCATCGGCTACGCGTTCATGCAGTCACGGCCGTCGTCCGCGGAGGACTCCGCGTCCATCGCGGGCATGGTGACCAAGGACGGCCTCGGTCGCGACCACACCGCCGGCAACGTCGACTACGCCACCGACCCGCCCATGGGCGGCAACCACGACTCCGCCTGGCAGAACTGCAACGGCCGCGTGTACGACGCTCCGCTGCGCAACGAGAACGCCGTGCACTCACTGGAACACGGCGCCGTGTGGATCACGTACCGTCCCGGCCTGGCCGCGGCACAGCTCGACGTCCTCAAGGGCAAGGTCACCGGCGCCGACTACACGTTCATGAGCCCGTACCCGTCGCTGGACACCCCGATCGCGCTCAGCGCCTGGGGCCGCCAGGTCAAGCTCCAGGACGCGTCCGACCCGCGCGTCGACGAGTTCCTGCGCGCCTTCGTGAAGGGCCCGCAGACACCCGAGCCCGGCGCGCCGTGCGACGGCGCGAAGGACACCCCGTGACGCCCGACGCGGCGCCGGAACCCCTAACGGGCAAGGGACGGCGCGTAACCGTCGTCCTCGCGGCCCTCGTCCTCCTCACCGGCGCGGCACTGGTGGCGCTCACCGTGTTCCGCGGCGGCGACCCGGGAACGGACGACCCGGAGGCCGGGTTCGCCCGCGACATGAGCGCCCACCACGCGCAGGCGGTGCGGATGTCGTTCATCGTCCGGGACCGGACGGACGACCGCGACGTCCGCCTGCTGGCCTACGACATCATCAACACCCAGTCGGCGCAGATCGGCATGATGACCGCCTGGCTGGACGAGTGGGGCCTGCCCAAGACCGACCCCGCGGGCCCCATGCGGTGGGTGTCCGGGCACGGCGCGCACCGGGGCGACGCGGTCGCGATGCCGGGGATGGCGACGCGCGAGCAGCTCGCCGACTTGGAGAGGGCGTCCGGCCGCGCCGCCGAGGTCCGGTTCCTGCGCCTGATGGCCGCCCACCATCGCGGCGGCGTCGCCATGGCCGAGGCGGTGCTGGCCCGCACCGACCACGACCGGGTGCGCCGCCTCGCCCGCACGATGGTGGACGGCCAGCGCGCGGAGATCACCCTGATGGAGCAGATGGTCCGGCGGCGGGCCGGCCCGTCGGCCTGATCCCGTGCCGGAGGGAGGCGACCTTCGCGATAGCGCTTGACAGGGCGGTCGGATCGCGCGTCACTGACCAGCATGGCTCAGAACCTCAGCGGCTACCACCGGGCCCTCGACCTGTTCGAGGGCCTGGTCGCCGGCGTCTCCCGGGACGGCTGGGACGCGGCGTCGCCCTGCGCGGGGTGGACCGCCAGGGACGTCGCCGGTCACGTCACCGGCGGGCAGCACCTGGTCAGGGCCCTGGCCGCCGGGGAGCCCGCGCCGGACGTCAGCCGCGACCCGTCCCGGTTCGTCCCGGGCGACGTCCTGATGAGCTGGCGGACGGCGCGCAAGGAGTGCGCCGCCGCGCTGACCCAGGACGCCCTGGACGCCCTCATCCCCTTCGGCGCCCTGGGCGACCTGCCGCTGGCCGACTACCTGGAGGCCTACATCCTGGAGCCGCTCGTCCACGCCTGGGACCTGGCCCAGGCGACGGGCCAGCCGTCACACCTCGACCCGGACCTCGTCCACCACGCCTTCGCCACCGCCCAGGTAGTCTCCGCCCCACTCCGAGCCAACGGCCGCCTGGGCCCGCCCCTAGCGCCCCCGAACGGCGCCACAGAACAAACCCGCCTCCTAGCCTTCCTAGGCCGCAGAACCGCCTAGCCCCCGCCACAGGACGGCTAGAACCCAACCCCCGCAGATTGATCCCAACCAGGCAGGTTGACCCAACCCCCGCAGATTGATCCCAACCAGGCAGGTTGACCCAACCCCGGCAGGTTGAACCCCAACCGGCCAGGCTGAACCCAACCCCGCCGGGTTGAACCCAACCGGACAAGTTGAACTCAACCGCCGGCGGACTGAACCCCGACCGGGCAAGTTGAACTCAACCCCGGCGGATTGAACCTCAGCCGACGGTTACGGGCAGGGACGCGGAGCGAGCGCCAGCGAGCGCAGCGGCCATGACCGGCGCGCCGCGTCCCCGCAGCGCAGGGAGCGCCAGCGACCGGAGCGAGGAGACCCGTGCCGCGCAGCCGGGGGGTATGGGGGGTCGCCCCCCCCAATAAACTTAAGAGAATTCGGCGAGGGTGCGTTCGGCTTCTTCGAGCCAGGCGCGGCGGGCGTCGAGGGCCTCTTCGGCCTCCTTGACGTCCTTGTCGCGGCCGGCGTCGCGGGCCTTGCCGAGGCGCCCTTCGAGCTGCTCGATGGAGCTGCGCAGCTGGTTGACCGTGGCCTCGGCGCGGGCGCGGGCCTCGGGGTTGGTGCGGCGCCACTCGTTCTCCTCGGCGGCGCGGATGGTCTCCTCGATCTTGCGGAGCCGGCCTTCGAGGCGGTCGCGCTGGTCGCGGGGCACCATGCCGGCGGCCTCCCAGCGCTCCTGGATGGCGCGCAGCGCCTGCCTGGCCTGCCGGACGTCCTTCACGGGCAGCAGCCGCTCGGCCTCGGCGAGGATCTTCTCCTTCTCCTCGGCGTGCTCGCGGAACTCGGCGTCGCGTTCGGCGAACGCGGCGCCGCGGGCCTGGAAGAAGGTGTCCTGGGCGCCCTTGAAGCGGGCCCACAGGTCCTCTTCGGCGTCGCGGGAGGCGCGGCCGGCCGTCTTCCAGCGGCGCATCAGGTCGCGGTAGGCGGCGGCGGTGTCGCCCCAGTCGGTCGAGCCGGACAGCGCCTCGGCCTCGGCGACCAGGCGCTCCTTCTCCCTGCGGGACTCCTCGCGCTGGTCGTCCAGGGTCGCGAAGTAGGCCTTGCGGCGCTTGGTGAAGGCGTTGCGGGCCGACGACAGCCGCTTCCACAGGGCGGTCTCGGTGGGCCGGTCGATGCGGTCGGCGGCCTTCCACTCCTCGACCAGCTGCCGCAGCCGCTCCCCGCCGTTCTTCCAGTGGGTCTCCTCGACCGCGATCCGCTCGGCCTCGGCGACGATGCGCTCCTTGACCTCGCGGGCCTCGTGGCGGTGCTGCTCGCGCTGGGCCTTGACCTCCTCGCGGCGCCGCCCGACCTGCTCGCTCAGGCCGTCCAGGCGGCGGCCGAGCGCGTCGAGGTCGCCGACCGCGTGCGCGTCGGAGACGGCCTCGCGGAGCCGGTCGATGCTCTGCTGCGCCTGCGCGGGCTGCAGGTCGGTGGTGCGGACGCGCTGTTCGAGCAGGCCGATCTCGGTGACGAGCGCGTCGTACTTGCGCTTGAAGTAGGCCAGGGCCTCTTCGGGCGCCCCGGCCTGCCAGGAGCCGACGACCCGCTCGCCGTCGGTCGTCTTGACATAAACGGTGCCGTCCTCGTCCACCCGGCCCCAGGGATCGGTCGCGCTGGACACCCTTGCCTCCTGAATCGCGGGTCCGAACGGGCGCACGCCCTCCGGACCCTCCACACCTTAGTATCCCGTTCGCCTAATTCCCGGCGATCGTGACGTCCTGGATCTCTACCTTCTTTTTCGGCTTGCCATCGCCTTTCGGGTCGGAGCCGTCGTCGGCGACCTTCTTCAGCACGTCCAGCCCCTTGGTTATCTTCCCGAACACGGTGTAGTCGGGCTGAAGCTGAGAGTCCTTGTAGACCAGGAAGAACTGGCTGCCGTTGGTGTCCGGACCGCCGTTCGCCATGGCGAGCGTGCCTTCGGTGTACTTGGCGCCTTCGGTGTTCTCGTTGGCGAACTGGTAGCCGGGCCCGCCCGTCCCCTGTCCGGTGGGGTCGCCGCATTGAAGGACGTTGAGACCGCCACTCGTCAGCCGGTGGCACGGCGTCTTGTCGAAGTAGTTCTTCTGCGCCAGGTGCGTGAATGAGTTGACGGCACAGGGCGCCTTAGCGCCGTACAACTGCATCTCCACGTCGCCGCGATTGGTCTTGACCGTCGCCTGGACGGTGCCCGTCCCGGCGGGCTTGCCGGACGGTTTGCCGACGTCCTTGGACGCCGGCGCCGGCGCGGTCTTGTAGTCGCATTTCGGCCCGGCGGCCGTGGACTCGTCGTCCTTGCCCGTGACGATCATGAACACGGCGCCGCCGGCGGCGATGACCGCCACCGCCGCGGCCGAGCTGATGATCTTGACTCGGCGGGCCTTCGCCGCCTCCTGCGCGCGTCGCTGCTGCTGGCGCTCGTAGCGTTGCCGCGCGAGCTCCTTCTTGCGGTCCTTCCCCGCCACGTGCTGCCCCTCCACTGTGATCAGTTGAACGTGCAGCGCATAGTAGCGGCACCGGACGGTAAAAGCGCCTCCCCTTTCAGGGAGCGCTTTCCGGCCCCGTCCTTTCGCGCGGCGGCGCGCTGCGGGGGCGCCGCGGAAGCGCGGTGCGGGCGTCTCGCGACACGGCGACCGCGCTATCTCGTTCGCGGAGGCAATGGCCGCGCCGGTACCCTCGGACACGCCCACCCGAGATGGTTCCGAAGGAAGGACGACCGTGCTCGTCGCCGGGTTCCCCGCGGGGTCTTTCGCCGCGAACTGCTATGTCGTGGCGCCCGCCGCGGGTGAGGAGTGCGTGATCGTCGACCCCGGCCAGGACGCCGAGGCCGGGATCGACACGATCCTGCGCGAGCACCGGCTGAAGCCGGTCGCGGTGCTGCTGACGCACGGCCACATCGATCACGTCTGGTCGGTGGCCCCGGTCTGCGGCGCCAAGGACGTCCCCGCCTACATCCACCCGGACGACCGCGAACTACTCACCGACCCGGCGAAGGGCCTCTCGCTCGGCGCCGGGCAGCAGCTGTTCGGCGGCCTGGAGCTGTCGGAGCCGGACGACGTGCAGGAGCTCGCCGACGGTTCGACGCTGGAGCTGGCCGGGCTGAGCTTCACCGTCGACCACGCCCCCGGCCATACGCCCGGGTCGGTGACGTTCCGGACCCCGAAGACGCAGGAGATCCCGGACGTGATGTTCAGCGGCGACCTGCTGTTCGCCGGGTCCATCGGGCGCACCGACCTGCCGGGCGGATCGTACGAGGAGATCCTCGCGAGCCTGTCCCGGGTGTGCCTCGCCATGCCCGACGAGACGGCCGTCCTGCCCGGCCACGGCGAGCAGACCACAATCGGCCGCGAGCGCGCGACGAATCCGTTCCTGTCGGAACTGATTCCGGCGGACGGGCCCAACAAGGGATTCTGAGCCTAAGAGACAATGAGTTCGAGCTTCCGGGCCCCCAAGGGGGTCAGTGAATACGTTCCGCCGCGCGCGGACCTCTTCTACGCCGTCCGCGAGGCGTTCGCCGAGCAGGCGCGGCTCGCCGGTTACGGCTATATGGAGCTGGCCGTCTTCGAGGACACCAATCTGTTCAAGCGCGGCGTCGGAGAGTCGACGGACGTGGTGTCCAAGGAGATGTACACGTTCGAGGACAGGGGCGGCCGGTCGCTGACGCTGCGTCCGGAGTTCACCGCGACGGTGCTGCGGTCCGTCCTGGAGAACAACCTGCACAGGGGCGCGCTGCCGGTGAAGGTGTGGACGACCGGCCCGGCGTTCCGCGCCGAGCGGCCGCAGCAGGGCCGCTACCGGCAGTTCTACCAGCTCGACCTGGAGGCGATCGGCAGCGAGGACCCGCGGGTCGACGCCGAGACGATCGCGATCGCGTGGAACTGGTACCGGTCCCTCGGCCTGACACGGGTGCGGCTGCTGCTGAACTCGCTCGGCTGCCGCGAGTGCCGTCCGGCCTACCGGGCGCTGCTGCAGGACTTCCTGCGCGGCCTCGACCTGGACGACGACACCCGCGCCCGCGTGGAGATCAACCCGCTGCGGGTCCTGGACGACAAGCGCCCCCAGGTGCGGGCCCAGCTCGCGGACGCCCCGCTGATGGCCGACCACCTGTGCCCGGCCTGCAAGGCGTACCACGACCGGGTCCGCGAGCTGCTCGCCGACCTCGGCATCGCATGGGAGGACAACCCGACCCTCGTCCGCGGCCTCGACTACTACACCCGCACGACGTACGAGTTCGACCACCCGCTGCTGGGCGCGCAGTCCGGCATCGGCGGCGGCGGCCGCTACGACGGGCTGTCGGAGGACATCGGCGGCCCGCCGCTGCCCGGCATCGGGTTCGCCGTCGGCCTGGATCGCACGCTCCTCGCGGTCGACGCCGAAAGGCAGGAGAACGGGGGCGCCGCGCTCGCCGTCGGGCCGCGCTGCGAGGCGTTCGCGGTGCCGCTCGGCGAGGCCGCGGAGCGCCGCCTCTTCACGCTGGTCGACGAGCTG
Source organism: Actinomadura sp. 9N215 (assembly GCF_044326345.1). NCBI lineage: Bacteria > Bacillati > Actinomycetota > Actinomycetes > Streptosporangiales > Thermomonosporaceae > Actinomadura > Actinomadura sp. 9N215. The sequence continues at coordinate 49,322 of NZ_JBIRBA010000042.1, forward strand.
CGCCGCGCCGGGATCGCCGCCGACATGGCGTTCGGCGGCAAGCGGCTGAAGGGCGCCATGAAGGACGCCGACCGCTCGGGCGCCCGGTACGCCGTGATCCTCGGGGAGCGAGATATCGCGGACGGCGTCGCCCAGGTCAAGGACCTGGCCGAGGGCGAGCAGACCGCCGTCCCGCTCACCGACATCATCACGACGTTGAAGGAAAGGCTCGCACCATGATCCGCTCGCACGAGGCGGGGACGCTCCGCAAGGAGCACGCAGGACAGCAGGTCACCCTCGCCGGCTGGGTAGGCCGCCGCCGCGACCACGGCGGCGTCACGTTCATCGACCTGCGCGACGCGTCCGGCACGGCCCAGGTGGTGTTCAGGGAAGAGGACGCGGCGCACGACCTGCGGTCGGAGTTCTGCGTCAGGGTCGTCGGCGAGGTCCGCGTACGGCCGCCCGGCAACGAGAACCCGGAGCTGCCCACCGGCGACGTCGAGGTCGCCGCCGCCGACATCGAGGTGCTGTCGGACGCGGCGCCGCTGCCGTTCCCCATCGAGGGCGACGTCAACGTCAACGAGGAGATCCGCCTCAAGTACCGGTACCTGGACCTGCGCCGCGACGCCGTCGCGCGGGCCATGAAGATCCGCTCGGAAGCGTCGTTCCTGACGCACGAGGTGATGCGCGAGCACGGGTTCGTCAACGTGGAGACGCCGACGCTGACCCGGTCGACGCCGGAGGGCGCCCGCGACTTCCTCGTGCCCGTCCGGTTGCAGCCGGGCCACTGGTACGCGCTGCCGCAGTCGCCGCAGCTGTTCAAGCAGCTGCTCATGGTCGGCGGGCTGGAGCGCTACTACCAGATCGCGCGCTGCTACCGCGACGAGGACTTCCGCGCCGACCGGCAACCGGAGTTCACCCAGATCGACATCGAGATGTCGTTCTGCGACCAGGACGACGTTCTGGCCGTCGGCGAGGACCTCGTCGCCCGGCTGTGGCAGGAGATCGCCGGGTACGAGATCCCCCGCCCGATCCCGCACATCACCTACGCCGACGCGATGGCCAGGTTCGGGTCCGACAAGCCCGACCTGCGGTTCGGCGTCGAGCTGACCGACATGACCGAGTACTTCGCCGGGACGTCGTTCCGCGTGTTCCAGGCCCCGTACGTCGGCGCGGTCGTGATGCCGGGCGGCGCGGCCCAGACCCGCAAGGAGCTGGACGCCTGGCAGGACTGGGCGAAGGCCCGCGGCGCCCGCGGGCTCGCGTACGTGCTCGTCCAGGAGGACGGGACGCTCGGCGGCCCGGTCGCGAAGAACCTGTCCGACGCCGAGAAGTCGGGCCTCGCCGCGAAGGTCGGCGCCGACGCCGGCGACGCGATCTTCTTCGGCGCGGGCAGGCGGCACGCCACGCAGGAGCTGCTCGGCGCGGCCCGGCTGGAGATCGGCCGCCGCCGCGGCCTGGTCGACGAGTCGGCCTGGAAGTTCGTGTGGGTCGTCGACGCGCCGATCTTCGAGCCGGTCGAGGACGACAAGGGCGAGCACATCGGCTGGACGTCCGTGCACCACCCGTTCACGGCGCCGAAGCCGGAGTTCGCCGCGACGTTCCAGGACGACCCGGGCGGCGCGCTCGCGAACGCGTACGACCTCGTCCTGAACGGCACGGAGATCGGCGGCGGGTCCATCCGTATCCACCGCGCGGAGATGCAGCAGCGGGTGTTCGACGTGCTGGGCCTGTCGAAGGAGGAGGCCGAGTCGAAGTTCGGGTTCCTGCTGGAGGCGTTCAAGTTCGGGCCGCCGCCGCACGGCGGCATCGCGTTCGGCTGGGACCGGACGGTCATGCTCCTCGCCCGCCAGGACTCGATCCGCGACGTGATCGCGTTCCCGAAGGCGGCGTCCGGCTACGACCCGCTGACGGCCGCGCCGACGCCGATCACCCCGCAGCAGCGCACCGAGGCCGGGGTCGACGTGATCCCCGAGGACGAGCCCGCCGAGAACTGACGAAGACCGAGAACTGACGAAGACAGAAGCGGCGCCGCCCCTATCGGGTGGCGCCGCTGGTCGTCCGGTAGACGTCGTAGACCCCGTCGATGGACCGGACGGCCTTCAGCACGTGCCCGAGATGCTTCGGGTCGCCCATCTCGAACGTGAACCGGGACACCGCCACACGGTCGCGGGTCGTGGTGACCGACGCCGACAGGATGTTGACGTGCTGGTCGGACAGGACGCGGGTCACGTCCGACAGCAGCCGCGGCCGGTCGAGCGCCTCCACCTGGATCGCCACGAGGAAGACCGAGTCCTCGCCCGGGGACCATTTGACGTCGATCAGCCGGTCGGGCTGCGCCTTCAGGCTCTCGACGTTGGCGCAGTCGGCGCGGTGCACGGACACGCCGTGCCCGCGCGTCACGAACCCGACGATGTCGTCGCCGGGCACCGGGGTGCAGCAGCGCGACAGCCGGACCCACACGTCCGGGTCGTCGGCGACGACGACGCCCGGGTCGCCGGCGGGACGGCCCCGCTTGCGGCGGGTCGGCAGCGCGATCTCGGCGAGGTCCTCGTCGGCGCTCTCCACGCCGCCGAGCGCGTCCACCAGCTTCTGGACGACGTGCTGCGCCGACACCTGACTCTCGCCGACGGCCGCGTACAGCGACGAAACGTCGGGATAGCGCATGTCGCGGGCGAGGGCGAGCAGCGCCTCGCCGGACATCATCCGCTGCAGCGGCATGTTCTGCTTGCGCATCGCGCGGGCGATGGCGTCCTTGCCGGACTCGATCGCGGTGTCGCGGCGTTCCTTGGAGAACCAGTGCTTGATCTTGTTGCGGGCGCGGGCGCTCTTGACGAAGCCGAGCCAGTCGCGGCTCGGGCCGGCGTCCTGCGACTTGGAGGTGAAGACCTCGACTGTGTCGCCGTTGTCGAGGGTCGATTCGAGGGGGACGAGACGCCCGTTGACGCGGGCGCCGATACATCGGTGCCCGACCTCGGTGTGGATCGCGTACGCGAAGTCGACCGGCGTCGCGCCCTGCGGCAGCGCGATCACGTCGCCCTTCGGGGTGAACACGAACACCTCGGACACCGACAGGTCGAACCGCAGCGACTCCAGGAACTCGGCCGGGTCGGCGGTCTCCTTCTGCCAGTCGAGGAGCTGGCGGAGCCACTGCATGTCACCGGCCTTGCGGCCGCCGACCGTCTCCTCCTTGTACTTCCAGTGCGCGGCGACGCCGTACTCGGCGCGGCGGTGCATCCCCCACGTGCGGATCTGGAGCTCGACGGGCTTGCCCTCCGGGCCGATCACCGTGGTGTGCAGCGACTGGTACATATTGAACTTCGGCATCGCGATGTAGTCCTTGAACCGGCCGGGGACCGGGTTCCATCGCGCGTGGATCGAGCCGAGCGCGGCGTAGCAGTCGCGGACGCTGTCGACCAGGACCCGGATGCCGACCAGGTCGTAGATGTCGTCGAAGCTGACGTCCCGCGCGATCATCTTCTGGTAGATCGAGTAGTAGTGCTTGGGCCGTCCGGTCACGGTGGCCTTGATCCGGGCCTCGCGCAGGTCGGTGGAGACGTTCTCGATCACTTCCTGCAGGTAGACGTCGCGGCGCGGGGCGCGTTCGGACACCAGCCGGGCGATCTCGTCGAACCGCTTCGGGTACATGGTGGCGAACGCGAGGTCCTCCAGCTCCCACTTCAGCGTGTTCATGCCGAGGCGGTGCGCGAGCGGGGCGAACACCTCAAGCGTCTCGCGGGCCTTCTTCTCCTGCTTGTGGCGCGGCATGTAGCGCAGCGTCCGCATGTTGTGCAGCCGGTCGCCGAGCTTGATCACCAGGACGCGGATGTCGCGGGACATCGCCACGACCATCTTCCGGACGGTCTCGGCCTCCGCGGCCTCCCCGTACTTGACCTTGTCGAGCTTGGTGACGCCGTCGACGAGCGCGCCGATCTCGTCGCCGAAGTCGGTGGTCAGCTGCTCCAGCGTGTACGGGGTGTCCTCGACGGTGTCGTGCAGCAGCGCCGCGCAGAGCGTCTCGGTGTTCATGCCGAGCTCGGCGAGGATCGTCGCGACGGCGAGCGGATGCGTGATGTACGGGTCGCCGCTCTTGCGCTTCTGGTTGCGGTGGTAGTGCGCCGCGACGTCGTAGGCGCGCTCGATGAGCCGCAGGTCCGCCTTGGGATGCGTGTTGCGGACGGTCTTGATCAGTGGTTCGAGTACCGGGTTCATAGCGGGGCCGCGCTGGGCGCCCAACCTGGCGAGCCTACGGCGCACCCGGGCGGCAGACGGTGGAATCGTGGCCGGCGTGGGCCTGGACGGAACTGCGGGCTCGGACGCGTCGGCGTCCGGTGGCGGGCCGGGCGCTGCGGGCGCGGCGGCGTCCGCGGGGCGGCCGGGGGCCTGGGGAGGCGGGGCGGTGGACGCTTCGGGGGGTTTCGGCGCGGGCGGGCGCGGCGGCTCCCCCGCGGTCTCCGGCGCCGGGCGGGCCCCGGGCGTGGGGGGCGCGGCGGCGTCGTTCACCGCGTCGGTCGATACCACCTCACCTGGCACCCAGCCTCCTTAGCCTGTGCGGGCGCGTTTCTCGCCGTGCCCCGCGGGACGCGCCCGTCCCCACCGGGCCCTGATGGCGCCAGTGTATCCGGCGCCCATTTCGTACTAGACCGTAACCAGCGAATGAACGTCCAGATTCCCCAGCCTGTCGCGTCCGTGAAGGAACGACAGTTCGAGGAGGACGGACAGCCCGGCGACCTCTCCCCCGCCCCTGCGGACGAGTTCGGCGGCGGCCGCGGCCGTGCCCCCGGTGGCGAGGACGTCGTCGACGATCAGCACCCGCTCCCCCGGTCGCAGCGCGTCGAGATGGATCTCGATCGTCTCCGTCCCGTATTCGAGATCATAGGTCTCCTCGTGCGTCCGCGACGGTAGCTTCCCCTTTTTGCGGACGGGGACGAAGCCCGCGCCGAAGTGGTAGGCGACGGGCGCGGCGAGGATGAAGCCGCGGGCCTCGATCCCGACGATCTTGTCGATGGTGCCGCGGCCGTAGTGGTTGACGATCGCGTCGACGACGCCGGCGAACGCGACGTGGTCGGCCAGCAGCGGCGTGATGTCCTTGAAGACCACCCCGGGCTTCGGGTAGTCGTCCACGTCGCGGATCCGGTCCTGGATCAGCTTGCCGAGGTCCACGTTGCGCTCCCTGTGCCGATTGTCCGCTCATGTACCCGCATACGGGTCGTGCCCGCGCCCCCCC
>NZ_JBIRBA010000043.1:0-50926 GCF_044326345.1 Actinomadura sp. 9N215
CGGGGGGCGCGCCGCCCCTCTTCCGGTGAACGCGCCGCGGCTCGTTCGTGCGGCGCGGGGGTCAGCCGGCCAGGGAGGCGACGCCCGGCGGCAGGAAACGGCGGCCCGTCGCCTTCTCCGAGACGCCGGACCGGTCCAGGTACGGGGTGATGCCGCCGAGGTGGAACGGCCAGCCCGCGCCGAGGATCATGCAGAGGTCGATGTCCTGCGGGGCGGCGACGACGCCCTCGTCCAGCATGATGCGGATCTCGTCGGCGAGCGCCGCCAGCGCCCGGTCGAGGACCTGCTCCTCCGTGGACGGGCTGTCCCCGCCGCCGAAGATCTCCACGGCCTCCGGGTCGAGGGTGAAGTCGGGCCGGTACACGCCGGACTTGCCGGACGCGACCAGCTTCGCCAGGTTGTCCGACAGCGGGAACCGGTCCGGGAAGGCGGCGTGCAGGGTCTCGTTCACGTGCAGCGCGATCGCCGGCCCGACGAGGCCCATCAGCACGAACGGCGGCATCGGCAGGCCCAGCGGCTGGGCGGCGCGCTCGGCGACGTCGATCGGGGTGCCCTCGTCCACCGTCCGGACGATCTCCGCGAGCAGCCGCAGCAGGACGCGGTTGACGACGAACGCCGGTGCGTCCTCGACCAGCACGCACGACTTCTTCAGCGCCCTGCCGGTCGCGAACGCGGTGGCGAGCGTCGCGTCGTCCGTCGCCGCGCCACGGACGATCTCCAGCAGCGGCAGCACCGCGACCGGGTTGAAGAAGTGGAACCCGACCACGCGCTCGGGGTGCCTGAGCCCGGACGCCATCGCGCCGACCGACAGCGACGAGGTGTTCGTCGCGAGGACGCACTCGGCGGAGACGTGCTCCTCGACCTCCGCGAACACCTTCCGCTTGACCGACATCTCCTCGAAGACGGCCTCGATCACGAAGTCGGCGTCGGCGAAGGCGTCCTTGCCGAGCGAGCCGGTGATCAGCGACGTGAGCCGGTTCGCCTTGTCGGGGGACACGCGGCCCTTGGCGAGCAGCTTGTCGATCTCGCCGTGCGCGTAGCCGACGCCCTTGTCGAGCCGCTCCTGGTCGAGGTCGGTCAGCACGACCGGGACCTCGAGGCGGCGCGCGAACAGTAGCGCGAGCTGGGACGCCATCAGCCCCGCGCCGACGACGCCGACCTTGGTCACCGGACGGGCGAGGGCGGCGTCCGGCGCCCCCGCCGGCTCCTTCGCGCGCTTCTGGGTGAGGTCGAACGCGTACAGCCCGGCGCGCAGCTCGTCGCTCATGATCAGGTCGGCGAGTGCTTCGTCCTCGGCGGCGAAGCCCTCGTCTCGGGTGCGGTCCTTGGCGGCGGCGACCAGGTCGAGCGCCTTCAGATAGGACGGCGCCGCGCCGTGCAGCTTGCCGTCGACGTTCCAGCGGGCCATGGCGACGGCGTCGTCCCACGCCCTGCCCTTGTCGATCTCGGCCCGCCGGACGATGATCTCGCCGTTCAGGACGCGGGCCGTCCACGCGAGCGACTCCTCCAGGAAGTCGGCCGGCTCGAAGATCGCGTCCGCGATGCCCAGCTCGTACGCCTGCGGGCCCTTCAGCATGCGGTTCTGCGACAGCGGGTTCTCGATGACGACCTTCAGCGCCTTCTCCGCGCCGATCAGGTTCGGGAGCAGGTACGTCCCGCCCCAGCCGGGGATCAGGCCGAGGAACGTCTCGGGCAGCGCGAACGCCGGGACGCCGGACGAGATCGTCCGGTACGTGCAGTGCAGGCCGATCTCGACGCCGCCGCCCATCGCCGCGCCGTTGTAGTAGGCGAACGACGGGACGTCCAGCTCGCCGAGCCGCCGGAACACGTCGTGGCCCAGCCTGGCGATGGCCGCCGCGTCCTCCCGCCGCCGGATCAGCGGGACGCCCTTGAGGTCCGCGCCCACGGCGAAGATGAACGGCTTCCCGGTGACGCCGACGGCCGCGATGTCGTCGCGTCCGGCGAGCGTGCCGAGGACGGCGTCCAGCTCGGCGAGGCCGCCCGGGCCGAACGTGCTGGGTTTGGTGTGGTCGTGCCCGTTGTCGAGCGTGATGAGCGCGAGCGTGCCCGCGCCGTCGGGCAGCGTCACGTCCCTGACGTGGGCGTGCGTCACGATCTCGTCGGCGACGAGGTCTCCGAGGCTGCTCACTGTGTCCTTCCGGGGGGCCGTCCCCCCGGCCCCCCGAACGACTGCGTCGCTCACTTGGACCCCTCCCAGTTCACGTTCTCCCAGAGGACCGTTCCGCCCATGCCCATGCCCACGCACATCGTGGTCAGTCCGAACCGGACGTCCGGGCGTTCCCCGAACAGGCGGGCCAGCTGGTTCATCAGCCGGACGCCGGACGAGGCGAGCGGGTGCCCGAGGGCGATCGCGCCGCCCCACGGGTTCACCCGCGCGTCGTCGTCGGCGATCTTGAAGTGCTCCAGGAACGCCAGCACCTGCACCGCGAACGCCTCGTTGATCTCGATGAGGCCGATGTCGTCCATGGTCAGGGCGTTGCGGGCGAGGAGCTTCTCGGTGGCGGGGACGGGCCCGACGCCCATCACCTCCGGCTCCACGCCGGCGAACGCGAAGTCGACCAGGCGCATCCGCGCGGTGAGACCGAGCTCGTGAGCGACGTCCTCGGCGGCGAGGAGGCAGGCGGTGGCGCCGTCGTTCAGCCCGGCGGCGTTCCCGGCCGTGACGTTGCCGTGCGCGCGGAACGGCGTCTTCAGCCCGGCCAGGTCGTCGAAGGTGGTGCCGGGGCGCGGCGGCTCGTCCTCCGTCGCGAGCCCCCACCCCTTCTCGGCGGAGCGGATCGCGGTCGGGACGAGGTCCGGCTGGATCTTCCCGGCGGCGTAGGCGGCGGCGACCTTCCGCTGGCTGCGGACGGCGTAGGCGTCCGCGCGGTCCTTGGTGATGCCGGGGAACCGGTCGTGCAGGTTCTCCGCGGTCGAGCCCATCACCAGCGCGGACGGGTCGACGAGCTTCTCGGCGAGGAACCGCGGGTTCGGGTCGACGCCCTCGCCCATCAGGTGCCGCCCCATGTGCTCGACGCCGCCCGCGATGACGACGTCGTACGAGCCGAACGCGATGCCGGCGCCGGTCGTGGTCACGGCCGTCATCGCGCCCGCGCACATCCGGTCGATCGCGTAGCCGGGGACGCTCTTCGGCAGCCCGGCCAGGACGGCGGCGGACCGTCCGATGGTCAGGCCCTGGTCGCCCGTCTGGGTGGTGGCGGCGACGGCGACCTCGTCCACCCGCTCGGGCGGGAGGGACGGGTTGCGGCGCAGCAGCTCGCGGATCGCGCGGACGACCATGTCGTCGGCGCGGGTCTCCGCGTACAGGCCCTTGGGGCCCGCCTTGCCGAACGGTGTGCGTACGCCGTCGACGAACACGACGTCGCGTGCGGTGCGAGGCACGGATCGTCCTCCCTGCGATGGGTCAGCTGGACTCGTGACCCCAATGCTACTCGTCAGTAACCGCTGACGCCGCGCACCACCCCGCACGTCCCGCACACGGCGCGCTAGGGCACCGCGGCTAGGGCCGCCGGAACCGGCTGCTCGGACAGGGGCAGGCGCACGGTGATCGACAGTCCGCCGCCGTCCCGCGGGACGGTCTCGATCGTGCCGCCGTGCGCGTCGACCACCGCCCGGACGATCGACAGCCCGAGGCCCGCGCCGTCGTCCGACCCCGTCCGATCCCGGGACCCCGCCCGGCCGCGCACTCCCTCTCGGGCGGGCGCTCCGTTTCGGCCGGGCGCTCCGCCTTGGTCGGGCGCTCCGTCTCGGTCGCGGGCCGGGGTGCGGAAGCCCGTCCGGTCGGGGGCTGGGGCGCGGGGGGCCGGGCGGTCGGCGCGCAGCCGGCGGAACGGCTCGAAGATCGCGCCGACCTCGTACGAAGGGACCGCCCGTCCCGTGTTGACGACCTGCAGGAACGCCGTGCCGTCCCGCACGCCCGTGCGGACCCACACCCGCCCGTCCCGGACGTTGTACTTCACCGCGTTCTCCAGCAGGTTCACCGCGCAGCGCTCCAGCAGGACGGGATCGCCGGACACCACGGCGGGCGCGAGCCTCGCCTCCACGTCCACGGCCGCCTCCTCGGCCCGGTCGTCGAGATGGTCGAGCGCGCTGCGCACCACGTCCGGCAGCGGCGTCGCGGTCCGGGCGGCCAGGTCCCGCTCGGACCTGGCGAGCGTCAGCAGCCCCTCGATGAGCCGCTCGTGCCGGGCCGTGTTGCCGAGCAGCACGTCCGCGAGCGCCTTCGTCTCCGGCGGGGACCTCCGGCTGGCCAGCGCGACCTCCAGCACCGTCCGGTTGATGGTCAGCGGCGTGCGCAGCTCGTGCGAGGCGTTCGCGACGAAGCGGCGCTGGGCGTCGAAGGCGCGGTTCAGCCGGTCCAGCATCCGGTTGAACGTGTCGGCCAGGTCCTTGATCTCGTCCTGCGGGCCGTCCAGGGCGATCCGCTCGTGCAGGTTGCTCTCCGACAGCCGGCGCGCCGTCGCGGTGACTGCGTGCAGCGGGCGCAGCATCCGCCCCGCGACCACGTACCCGATCGCCACGGCGAGGACGCCGAGCACCAGCATCGTGATCAGGGAGCTCTGCAGCAGCTGCTCGAGCACCTCGCGCTTCTGCTCGGCGACCTGCCGGTTCGCCTCCGCCTTCAACTCCACCAGCGCGCTCACGTCGCCCTCGGACGCCATGTTCCGCAGCCGCGTGAAGGTCGCCGGGGTGACGTCGTCGCCGCTCATCGTGAGGCGCTGGTCCATGGTGCGGACGGTCAGCAGGTACGTCACCGCGACCAGGATCGCCGAGGTGACCAGGAACAGCGACCCGTACACCAGCGTCAGCCGCGTCCGGACGCTCAGCCGGGACGCCCGCGCCGTCCTCATCGCGCCTCCAGCCGGTACCCCGAACCCGTCACGGTCTCGATCACCGGCGGCTGGCCCAGCTTGCGGCGCAGCGTCGCCATCGTGACCCGGACGATGTTGCTGAACGGGTCGATGTTCTCGTCCCACGCACGCTCCAGCAGCCGTTCGGCGCTCACCACGCCGCCCTCCGCCCGCAGCAGCTCCTCCAGCACGGCGAACTCCTTCTTCGTCAGCCGCAGCTCCCGGCCGTCCCGCGCCACCTTCCGCCGGTGCGGGTCGAGCCGGATCCCGCGTCGCTCCAGGACCGGCGGCACCGGCGGTCCCGACCTCCGGCCCAGCGCCCGCACCCGCGCCACCAGCTCGCCGAACACGAACGGCTTCGGCAGGTAGTCGTCGGCGCCGAGGGAGAGCCCGTCCACCCGGTCGTCGACGTCGCCGGCCGCGGTCAGCATCAGAATCCGGGCGGGGCTCCGCCGCTCCACCAGGTCGCGGCACACGTCGTCGCCGTGGACGGTCGGCAGGTCGCGGTCGAGGACCACCACGTCGTACTCGTTGTAGGAGGCCCGCTCCAACGCGTCGTCGCCGTCGTACACCACGTCGACGGCCATCGCCTCTTCGCGGAGCCCCTCGGCGATCGCGTCCGCGAGCACCCGCTCGTCCTCGACGATCAGAACACGCATGCCGCCGAGCATGACCTGCGGGACGTTAAACGCCGGTAAGGACCCGGCACCACGGCAGTTACAGGCTGAGGCAGGTGTAGACGATGGTCGCGGTGCCGCCAGGGGCGAACGACACCGTCCCGCGTACGGAACCGCCCAGGTGGCACAGCAGGGTCGGACGCACCGTGACCGGCACGGACGCCGACCGTCCGGGCTTCAGCTCCCCGTCGCCGCCCGCCGAGATCCGCCCGCCGCTCGCCCGGACCGCGGCCACCGACCAGGTCACCGGGCCGCCCCTGGCGGTGAGCCGGACGTGGCACGTGCTGGGCAGCGCGATCAGATGGAACGCCCGGCAGGGTCTGTCGTCCACCGCGAGCCGTCCGCGCATGCCCGCCGGCTTGTGCCGATCCACGGGCGGGGGCTTGGTCTTCATCGGCTCCGGCGCGTCCCGATGCCCGCCTGGGGACGGCGCCGGCGGCAGCGGAGGGTTCGGCGCGGGCCGCTCGGACGGCCTCGCCGGCGTGTGCATCGCCACGGGCGGAGCGGTCACGTTCCCGCCGTACGTCACCTCGACCAGCAGGAGCATCCCGACCGTCAGCGCGACCCCGGCGACCACCAGCCGGCGGCGCCCGCGGCCCTCCGCCTCCCGGCACTGGTGGCGCACCAGCCCGTACAGCCAGTCCTGTAAGGCCTCCGGGGACGGTACGAGCTCGGGCCTGTCCCGCAGCATGAGAACCGCCGACCGGACGGCCGCCACCGCCCGGTCATGGTCGCCGAGGAGCACCTCGGCGTACTCGACGAGTTCCGGCCCGTACACGCTGTAGACGTGGCCGCCGACCCCCGGGCGCTGATCCCGGAGCGCCTCGACCATCCGCACGTCCTCGCTCGATGCTGGAGCGGAATGCCTGGGCACGGGGAGATTCTAGCGTTTTGGTTACATTTCGGAGCGGTCCGGATCCGGACAGTTGATCACCCAAGGCCTACGTCGCTGGCACGTACCGGATGCGTGTCCTCAGGGCTGGACCGCGATGATGTCGTACGGGGTCTCCGGCGTCGGCGGCGTGCTGAACCGCGCGTTCGGGAGGTACAGCCGCGGCCCGGCCTTCGCCACGGTCGTCGGGACGTCGAACCGCGGATCGGTCAGCTTCTTGACGACCTTCCCCTCGGTGGCCTCGTCGTTCAGCTCGATCACGGCCACGGAGTTGAGCTGGTTCTGCACCGCGTACAGGGTCTTGCCGTCGGCCAGGATGCCGTCCCCGGCCCGCAGCGTCTCGCCGTGCAGGTCGAGCGCCTTCGTGACCCCGGTCCCCGGATCGACCTTGAACAGCTTTCCGGTGTTGGACTGGATGACGATCAGCGACTTACCGTCCGGGGCCACCGCGATGCCGTTCGCGTTGAAGCCCTCCTGGAAGACGATGTCCCCGGTCAGCGGCAGCGTCTTGACCGGCCCGCACCCTTCGAGCGGGATCTGGTAGAGCCTCGGATTGAACGAGTCCGTGAACCACGCGCCGTCGCTGGCGACGGTGACGTCGTTGACGAAGGCCCGTTCCTGCGTGAGCTTGTACGACTGCAGGACGTTCCCCGACTTGGTGTCCACGACCCGCGCGTCCCCGGCCGACCCGCCGGCCACGTACAGCATTTCGCCGCGGATCTTCATGCCGAGCGACGGCGTCCCCGGCCCCTTGTTGATCACCTCGCCCTTTCCGGTGTCCAGGTCGGCCCGGTAGATCGCGCCCGTCGCCCGCGAGCCGAGGAACGCCACCGGCCCGGGCCCGGCCGCGATGCCCTCCGGCTGGAACCCGGCAGGCAACGGGATCTTGTCGGGCGGCGCCGCCCTGTCGGCGTGCGCGGAGGCCGCCCCTCCGGGAACCAGCAGCGCGGCCGTCAACGTGGTGATGAGAATTCGAGTCCACATGCCCACCAACGTCCCGCACCCGGCCCCCGCGAACCAGACCCATTGAACGCGGGTTATGCCATAGCATCCGCAACGCCCCTGCTCAGCGGACAGAAGACACCGCCATGGCACGCATTAACGGCACGCTAAGCCTACTCATGCCGGATGCTTTCGAGCCGAGTTCGATCATGCGCCGGAGCGTCCGGCTCGAAATGAGTAGCCTGAGATCATGGGCCAGAGCACGGTAGAAGCCCTGTCGGCCATCGGATACGAGCGTGTTCACGTTGAGTCCGACTGGTACGACGGGCCGCGAGGCGGCGTGGCGGATATCGCGGGCGCCGCCCACTACTTCCGAGCCGTGCACGATTACGGAGAGAATGACGAATTCTATGTCTGGCCGGCGAGCCCTGACGCCCTGACCATGGAACGGGAGCAATGGGCGATCTTCGTGGCCTGGAACGACCGCTACGAGGCAAGGACCACCTCGGTCGAGAGACATCCGGGACAAGGCGGGATCGACGCACGCTATGACGAGCTAGAAGAACTCTTGGCCCCTCATCGCATCGTCCCGGCCGACGCTCGGCGAATGCAGGCCGAATGGCGGGGAACCGACCAGCCCCAGCGCTACCACCTGGACGGCCCCGCATACCTGGGAAGGTGGCGACCACCCGAATAAGCCGTCACCCGGTGGTCTCCGACGACATGCTCGCCTCCTCCCTCGTCCGAGGAGCCACAAGAGCCCGAGCGGGAACCAACGCCGCGCGGTTAATGCGGGTTTCGTCTCGATCTTGCTTCCGTGCCTGCTCAACGGGTCGGGTAGCGTCGGAGGGAGCCGAATCTGGAGCCATTCTCTAGGCTGACCTGCTCTTCTTGTCTTTGAAGATGACGTTCATCTTCTCGGCACCGGTGGTGATCACGGGCCGGAGTTGGTGACGGTAGACGGTTCGGGTGGTGCGCGTGTCTGAGTGGCCTACGAGGTCGCTGATCTTCTCTAGGGCTACGTCGTTGTCGCTCATGATGGACACGAACGTGTGCCGCAGTTCGCGCGGCACCCACGTGGCACCGATGCCAGCCGCTTGTGTGATGCGCTGGAAGCGGCGTAGGACGTCATCGCTTGTGTAGGGCGTCCCGTCCTCCTTGCAGAAGACGAGGTTGTGTCCCTGCCACGCGTCCCCTGCGGCGAGCTTCTCGGCGGCCTGACGCTTGCGGAGTGTCGTGAGCGCGTCAACGGCCATGTCCGCCATGGCGATGCCTCTGCGGCTCTTCTCGGTCTTCGTGTCGCCTCCTTCGCGGTCGGAGCGGAGGACGTAGACGACCTTCTTCTTGAGATCCACGTTCGCCCACGTGAGCGCCCGGAGTTCTTCCGTGCGAAGACCGGAGACAATTGCGAGGATGACGTATGCCCCAAGTCGGTGCTTCGGATCCTGTGCGGTCTTGAGCAGTTTGGTCGCTTGCTTGAGGGACATGGACCGCGACCGTCGCGCAGGCCGCTTCCCCTGCGGAGTGTCGACCAGTAGGGCCACGTTCCGTCCCACCTTGTCGCGCCGCTCTGCGAGCCGGATCGACCGGCGGAGAAGGCCGTGGACGATCTTGAGCGTCTGCGTGGACATCACTTCGGCGCATTGGCCAAGCCACGTCTCGACGTCGTCCGCCGTGAGGTCCGTGACCTTGATCTTGCCGAGTTTGGCGATGATGTGGTGATCGACAAGGCCGCGATAGGTGCGCATCGTCGCCTTGCTCTTGCCTTGCTTGGCAAGGTGGGAGAGCAGGGCATCCGCAGCCTTCTCTACCGTGTAGTTGCGATCGGCCTGGACTCCCTTCTCAAGCTCGTTGACCAGGTCTTTCAGCTTCGCCTTGACGATCTCCTTCGTCTTCCCCTTCCTCTTTTGGCGGTTGCGCGTCCCGTCCGGCTTGAACCCGAGCGAGATAGCCCCCGTGTAGCCATTGCCCTCCGGATAGATGGTTGCGTCGTAGTTGCCGATGAGGATCTTTGCCAACGGATCCCTCCCTCGTATCGATCGAGGTCACCACAGACTCTAACTCAAGACGTCCCAAGACGTCCCAAGGTTGGGAGGTCCGTTTCGGGCGAGTGACCGGACGGACCTCCCGGCAGGTGGGGTCAGTGCGTCTCTTCGAGGGCGGGTTCTTCGAGGGAGGTGACGAACTCGGCGAGGTGCCGGTCAGTGATGCGGCGCAGCTTGCCGATCTTGATGCTGCGGAGTTGGCCAGTACGAATCAGGAAGTAGACCTTGTCCCGTCCGATGTTGAGGATCTCGGCCACTTGCTCAACGGTGTACGCCTGCACGAGACACCACCTCCTCTCACCCGGGCGTCATCCCAGGTCATGTGGTGTTGGGTTGTTGATCATCTCCTTGGCTACGGTGAGTGCTCGTCTCCGTCTCATCTCACGGATGTCTCTCCCGCCCTTACGTGCAGGCGTGCGCGTGAGACGAGACGTTGAGACGACTACCGGACGTGATCGGCCGCCTTGTAGCGGCCACGCGTGACTTGGACGGCCCGGCCGGTCTTCACGAGTTCGGCGAGGCGGCGGTAGAGAGTGGGTCGGCTCATCTGCGTGATCATCAGAAGGTGAGCGATCGGAAGGCCCTCGTCCGGCGCGCCGTCCAGGGCTTCCCTCAGAACGGTCTCGGCCGTGTCGTCACTGGGCGGCATCACGGGGATGGACGGCTCGGATACGGGCGTCATGCGCGCCTCGTCCAGCGCACGAAGGGAGACCTCGTCCAGGACCGGACGGACGCTAGCGTGCCGCTCTGCTGTCTCTGCCACGGTGGCATCGGTGAGCAGGTAGGCGCGGCCTCGTCGGGGTGTGTCGTGTTCGGGTGCGGAGAGTAGGAACTTTCCGGGAGCGTGGAGGGTGTGGGCGTGCCATCCAGCGTTCAGCATGCCTTGCCCAAGGATGAGATCGACGTCCTTACGTTCCCGGACGCGGAAGCTGACGCGTACATCCATTTGAGAGCGGACGGCACCCTTCCCCATGGCCTTCTGTGTGGGCCGCTGAGTAGCCGCAATCAGCGTCACGGCGACGGCGCGTCCTCGCCGCGCGATTGAGTCCGTGTCGCTGGTGGCATCCGGGGCGTCGTCGGCGAGTTCGGCGTACTCGTCCACGATGATGACGAGCGCGGGGAGCTCCGGTGTCGGCTCCCATACGCGCCGCCCATGCGCGGTGAGCCATTCGGCGCGCGCCTCAAGAACGGTGACGGCGTCGCGCAGCATGGCGCGGGCTTGTTCCGGTGTGGTGGCGAGTCGATCGATGCACGATGCCCACGGCTGGAGTTCCATGCCGCGCTTGAGGTCGATAGCCCACACGACCACGTCACGGCACGCGCTGAGGTTCCCCATCAGGACATTGATTCCACCGCTCTTGCCCGAACCGGCCACACCTCCGAAAAGCCCGTGACGTCGCAGCAGCAGGACGCGCGCGCCGGTCGCGTCTTCGAACGGCCCGAGGTCGATCGGCTCGGTAATGGACGAGACGGACGGTCCAGGCCACGGAATCGCATCGGCGTGCGGGTCGGTGTCGAGTACCCGCAGTTCGAACCGGTTGGCTTTGTCGTCGCGCGTCGGAGAGACACGCACAGCACCCCGGAACGTCCCAAGCGCTGACTCGATCGCTGAAATCTTCCCGATGACATCCTGGATCGTTTGACCGCGCGCCAGGGCGAACCGTGCACGCCATCCCCATACGTCCACTACCGCGGATTGTGCGCGTGAGCCTGCAAGCCCAACCGCCTGCGCAATTTCCGGCCACGCGGTCAACTGCCGATCAACGTGCACTCTGGCGCGCCTTCTCCGATGCGTCCACCAGGGAACGGCGAGCAGGAATCCGCCACCGGCGAGCATGAGGGGAAGCGGACGGAAAGTGACGCCCAGCGCGGTAGCGGCAGCCAGCCACCCACCGCCAACCATGGCGACGGTAGCGGCATAAACCCGCTCCACTCGCAGGGCGAGCCCGACCCTTTCCCCGAACGTGGCGAACGCCCACGCGGCCACCACTGCGATACCCACCGGCCACGGCCACCATTCCGCGTGCGTGAGGTGCAGGAGCGCACCCCCAAGGGCGAGCGCGGTCACCAGGTAGACCGGTGCCAGCTCGGACCGATAGCGCCACAGGGCACGCGCGACGAGCACAGCGGCGACGTCCGGGAACTGGTCGTCACGGTCGATGATCACCATGGGCTGAAGCCCATTGCGACGAATCTTCCGAGCCTGCCGCCGCATCTGCCTTGTGCGATTCATGAACGCCCCCAAGTGTCCGGGGGCAGATGTCCCTGCGCGCGTAGCTCGTCCCGCAGGTAGTACAGCGGATCCGGTTCGGCGTCGCGTTGGGCGTTGAGGGTGGCGCGTCCGGCGGCCACCAGGTTCGCGCGGTCCCGCCGTACCTTGGCCAGTTCGGACGCAAGCCGGGTGATCTCGGAGACAAGGGCAGGGACGTCGGCGAGCGCGCCGTTCAGGCGAATCCAGAGATCCTCGATGGCCGGCATCGCGGCTGACAGGTGGGAGACGATTTCCCGCGCGGCGAGGTTACGCGTACGGACCTCCTGAACGTTGACCTTGACGCTTGGCGGTATGTCAGGCACTAGGGCATCCCTCCTTTCGGTCGGGGACGTCAGTGCTGAGAGACGGATTGGACGAGTACGGAGACCAGTCGGCGGATCTCCGGCGCGGCACTGGTCGCGGCGAGGAAGAATCCGAAGAGCAGGCACACGGCGATGTGCCAGCCACGTAGCCCCATGTACCGCCACGCGACCCACACCACGGCGCCGAGGATCACGACCAGGGGAACCGAGACGTTCACGGCCTCACCCCTCACAGCCACAGGTCCGGGTACCGCGAACCGCGCCCCCGCCGCAGCCACCGGGCGCGGGCGCGGCACTTGCGGCACCGCCGGTTACCGGGCTCGACCCGCGCGCCACACGCGCACGAGTGGCCGGTGATGACGCGAGGCATTCGCCGCATACTCACCGCCCCGCCGGGACGTGGTCCGGGGTGTCGTCGCACGTCTGGGTGCTGAGCAGACGCCGCGAGGCCGTACCGCTGGGGGAGGACTCGCCGCGCCCCTGCATCACCCGGCGCTCTTCGGCGTGGATGCCGATGACGAGCATGGCGAAGATTCCGCAGATGGCGCCGGCGAGGAAGACGGCGAGGATCGAAGCCAGGACGAGGATCATGTGCGATCACTCCTCTCGTAAGGCCCGTATCCGGCGGGGGCGGTTCCGGGCGGTCGGTGACCTACGAGAAAGAGCGTGCGCTTGACCTGGGGGACGAGATCACTACATGACTGGACGTGTTCATGACGTCCTCATAGGGTTGACCGCGTCCTAGGACGTCCCGGATCTCGGACGGGTGCATGCCGAACGAACGCCTACGCGCCACTCTGCTAGAGCAGGGCCTGACTATCGCCACGCTCGCCGAGTCGATCGACGTGGACCCCAAGACGGTAGAACGCTGGATCACCAAAGACCGCACTCCATACCGACGCCACCGCTACGCAGTAGCTTCGCGCCTAGGCGTAGACGAAACGTTCCTCTGGCCGGACGCGCTCACCAATGAGCAAGTCACCGCAGCGTCCAGCAGCGAACTAGTGACGATCTACCCGCACCGAACATCCGTCCCAAGGGACGCATGGGGACGTCTCTTCGCCGCGGCCAAGGAAGAGATCGGCGTCCTGGTCTACTCCGGCCTCTTCCTCTCCGAAGACGCCGGTATCCAACGAACGCTCGCCGAGAAAGCCAGAGCTGGCGTCCGCGTTCGCCTCCTCCTAGGCGACCCAGACAGCCCGCAGGTAGCTGAACGCGGCACAGACGAGGGCGTAGACGACGCCATGGCCGCAAAAATCCGCAACGCCCTCGTCCTCTACAAGAACCTCCGCAAACAAGACGGCGTCGAGTTCCGCTCCCATCGCACGGTCCTCTACAACTCCATCTACCGTGCAGACGACCAGCTCCTCATCAACACCCACGTCTACGGCGTCACAGCTGCCCACGCCCCCGTCTGGCACCTACGCCGCATAGCCGGCGGCGACCTGGTGAACACCTACCTAGAGAGCTTCGAACGCGTCTGGGAAACCGCCACACCCATACCGGGGGACTGATCACATGGGCCGCAGAATCGACTACTACGACGATCCCAACGCCCCCAAGGCCAACAGCCTCGTCCCGTCCGTCAACGTCGTCGTAGAGAACGACAAGGGCGAGATCCTCATGATCCGCCGCACCGACAATGGCAACTGGGCCCTACCAGGCGGCGCAATAGACCTAGGCGAGTCCGTAACCCAAGCCGCCATCCGCGAAACCAAAGAAGAAACCGGCATCGACGTAGAGATCACCGGCCTAGTAGGCATCTACAGCGACCCCAAACACATAATCCACTACACCAGCAACAACGAAGTCCGCCAGGAGTTCAGCATCGTCCTCATTGCCCGTCCCATCAGTGGCCAACCCACACCCAGCAGTGAATCGAGTGAGGTCCGCTGGATCGCCTCGACCAGAATCCCCAAACTTCAGATAGATCAATCAATGATGCTTCGCCTCAGAAGCTATCTAACGGCTCCAAATAGTCCGATCGTGCACTAGCGATAATTGGCGCATCTGGCGGACACGGTTGCCCGCAGAACTAGCCAATTCCCCGTCGCCCGCTAGCCCAGGTGCCTCACTGCGTGACCTGGTCCGCGATCTTCGCCGCAGCACTGGTTCGCAAGCCCATTGAGTCCACGAGGCGCTGGTTGGGGCTCCCCAGTCCTTCACCGGTTTGCCGAGTACACCTCAGGTGGTGGCCAACATCGGTCACATCGGCATGACGGTCTTCGGCCTTGGCGAAAATACCCAGTACATTCCATCCAGATCGGCACCCTCACAGCGAGAATGATCAAGGCGATGATCGTCCGTATGCCGCCCTTGAGAGATCGCCCTGCAAGAGGCGTCGTGGCCTTCCGAGAGCAAGGTCACCTCTACGAGCCCCAGCGGGCCAATCTGCAAGTTAGCTGTGCGGCCAGACCATCTGAGGCAACCCTGTGGTGTTCCGCAGGCGGCCGCGGAGTGATATCTGAAAACGCGTGTCGAGTTGAGCGGGGGTAGGGTGCCGGATCCACAAGCGAATGAGCCGGTCGGTGAGCCGTTGCCTCCCCTGACAGTGCTACCTCATACGTTGCGTATGGCACCAATACCGCCGCCGAAGAAGCTTGTCCCCTTCTACGATCCGGAGGAGTTTGAAGAGTTCGTAAAAGAGTGGATCCCGGCTCTCAAAAATAAGTACGTTCTAGTTGAGAGGCACGGCGGTTCTGGAGATCATGGTATCGATGTAGCAGGTTATTTGTCGCCACAGCGACTGGAGGGAGATTGGCATAACTATCAGTGCAAGCGCTATAGCTCTGCAGTTACTTGGTCTACTGCGGCTCAGGAAATGCGCAAAATGTTTGTAGCCGCCGCGGCTGGTCACTTCACAATACCGACAAGATATGTCTTTGTTGCCCCTATAATCGCTCGCAGTCTCCAACGTCAACTTGCCAAACCGGGCGACAGTCGAGGCAGGTTCCTCGCGGAATTTGCCAAAACCGGGGATAGGCTTGTGGCGGATCTAAGTGATGAGGAGCGAAAAGTTGTCTATGAGCTGGCCGGCGCCACTGATTTCTCCATATTCGAAAGCGTTGACCTTGATGAGATGCTTGAACTTCACCAGACCACTCGTCACTGGACTTCGCGTTTCCCGCATGCCCCTCTTTCTCGTGGGCCTGAAAACATAATTCCACCCACGCAGCACAGCGAAGTGGAAACCCGTTATATCCAGCAACTTGTTGACGTCTATCGAGAAAGATTTCCTGAGGCCATAGCGGCTCTTGAGCACGTTTCTGATGTAGCGTCGGCTGCCGCGCATCTAAAACGGCAGCGTGAAGCCTTCTATGCCGCTGAATCATTGCGAGTATTCGCCCGTGACGCGACTACACCGGGACACTTTGAAAGAGTGATGCAGGATGTTTACGACATGGTCATAGAGGTGGCGGAATGTCATTATCCTGACGGATGGGACCGCCATGCAGCGGTCACTTCCGCTGCAGGGGTTGTGCAGCTGACCCCGACAATCTTGACTCCCTTTGTGGAACCAAATGCTCGCAAAGGTGTTTGCCATCACTTGGCGAACCAGGATCGTTTGATTTGGTGCCAAGGAGAAGGCGGGTGACCGCGGAAATAGCAGCGACTCCACTCAATAGCCCACTAGAAGTAGGAGTGCGTGCTCTTGTTCTTTTGGCTGAAAAACATCCTGAATCCCTCGACCTTGCACAACTTGTAGTACTGGATCACGTTTTGCTCCACAGCGGTGAGTTTGGCGGTCCACCCAGCTTGCATCCAAATCTGCCAGCACAGGCAGGAGAGATCGGAATGAAAAGGCGGCTCTTAGAGCAGGGGTTGTTGGTTTTGATCAGAGCTGGTCTGGCTGGCATCGAAGATCGACGTGAGGGTCTCATGTATGCAGCTACCGATCGTGGGCCAGTCTTCGTTGACGTGCTTGAGGCTCCTTATGTGGAGGCCCTACGCGAACGCGCCGAGTGGGTGGTTCACCAATACTTCCCTACAGTCAATGCGCGTGATGCTACCCGAGATATTGTGAACCGCTCACACGGCGAGTATCTGGGGGGCGGGTAATGTGACTGACTTGCGCTTGACTCATCTTACTTACGCTGGGGTAGGTAAACCTCCGGCGAGCGTGGAGTTTGATCAAACACTTACCGTGGTTTATGGCGCTAGTGATACCGGTAAGTCGCTAATTGCAGAGTCGATCGAGTACATGCTTGGAGGCTCGAAGCTGGCATTGCCCACGGAAGCGGAGGGTTATAGCCAAATCCTTCTTGGATTGCTCCTTCCGAATGGTACCCCACTTACCCTGCTGCGCACTCCAGGCGGCAACAATATCTATATTCATCATGAAGATCTGAGGAGCCTTGTCGTCCGAACGCCGGACACGCAAGTCACGGCGACTCACACAGTGAGAAGTAAGAATAGTTTGTCTATCTTCCTGCTCGATCAGATGGGCCTGGGTAGGCTAAAGATTCGCAAGAACGAAGCTGGTAACGCTCGAACATTGAGTCTCAGCGATCTTGTTCACCTTTCAGTCATCCCTGAAACGCGTATGGTTGACCCACTTTCCCCGGTACGCCGTTCGAGATCTGCTAGCGGCAAGACCGCTGCTGCATCAGTTATGAGACTTCTGCTTACCGGAGACGACGATCCTGATATTGTTGGAGGTCCTAACGCAGGACAGCGTCGGGTAAATAAGGGTCAGATTTCTCTGCTCGATCAGATCGTAGTTGATCTGCATCAAAAGTTGACTAGTAGCGAAAATCCCAGGGAGTTGCGCAACCGGCAAATACGCCTGCAAACTTCAATTGATGAGCATTCCAACGCTTTGCAAGTTATCACAGGTCGCCATCTGGATGCGATTACAGCGAGAATGCAAGCAGCAGAGGAATTGGCTCGACTCGAATCGCGTTTGGCGGAGATTAGTGACCTAGTGACCAGGTTCCTCCTCCTGGAGGCCCAGTACGAGTCTGATCTGGCTCGTCTGGAAATGGTGACCGAAGCCGGCAGCATTCTTGGATTTTTCCAGGCAGGTACGTGTGTGTTTTGTGGTGCCGAAGTGGAACACCAAAACCCGGGCCACGGCGAGCACGAAGCTACGCAGCTCCACGTCGCGGTACGAAATGAGACTGCGAAGACCAACACTTTACTGGCAGATCTTCGGCCGACGATCCAAGACTTGCGCATTGAGTTTGACGAGCTAGGCGCTCAGCGAATGTCACTACTGGAGGAAAATTCGCGGAGGGCTGAGGAGATCAACGCAGTCGAGCAGGAAATTTCACCCCTGCGCCAGCGCATGGAGGAAAGCTTGCGAGTTCGCTCGTCCATTGAGCGAGATCTGGAATTGCATGAACGAATCGAGGAGCTTGAGGAACGACGCTCGCAATTGGACGCAGCGGGAGCAGTGTCCTCTCGGCGGCCGGCTGGACACATTCCCAGTAGAGTTATGTCTGTTTTCGATGAGACGCTCCGTCGTACGCTGGAGGCTTGGCAAGTCCCTTCCGTGGAATTTGCCGAGTACGACCAGTATGAGATGGACGTACGTGCGGGTGGCCGACTCCGCTCCGAGCGCGGAAAGGGCGTGCGCTCAGTTTTGCATTCGGCGTTTACGACTGCGCTTGCCAAATACTGTTCTGAAAATTCTAGACCCCGGCTCGGTTTTATTGTTCTCGATTCTCCTGTGGTTACTTATCGAGATCCGATCGGGGGGCCCATCGGTGACGACGTTGATATGACAACCAACGTGGTAGATCATTTCTATCGGGATATGCTCGACTATCCAGGGCAGGTCGTAATCATCGAGAACGGGGACCCCCCTGTCGATGTTGATTCCCAGGCGCGGACATACTGTTTCGTCGGCAGCGCCGGGGGGAGATCCGGTTTTTTCCCTAAGCCGGATTAGAGTTGCCTGCGATGCAGACCTCCATTCGCAACCTTCATGCAACCTGTCTGCGAGAAGCAGGCTGTTCGGCTAATGCTGCGTTCTCAAATGGTGCGTCTTCTGATGGATCTCGTAAACTGCGCTTACTAGGCGTGGTTCGGCGCGGTTGATGAAGCGGGCTACGATGTGAGCGGGTCCGTAGCGCGTGCGGATCTCAGCGATGCGAGTGTCTACGTCTGTTAGTTCACCGACGGGGCTTGTGGTCATGTCGCAGTAAGTTAGGGCGGATTCCAGATAGGTTGTGTGGAGTGGAAACTCGCGGATGTGGGTAGTGGCTAGGCCGCGCTCGCGGGCCTCAATTAGTGCACAGGAGTGGTGAGCTACAAGGCGGCACAGGTGGGCGTCGGCGTGGTGAGTGTCACGTAGGTAGCGGGCACCGTCTAGGGGGTGGAAGCCGGTGTCTATGAGGTCGGGGGCATAACCGATGTCGTGGAGCCAGGCGGCGGCTTCTAGGAGTTCGGCCTGGTCACCGAGGATTGGGGCGAGGGTGCGCGCTTGGCGGGCTACGCCTTGGGTGTGGGCCCAGCGGCGGGGGAGGGGGGTCTCTAGGTGTTTGCGTGCGAGGTTGCGTGCCCATGCGACGGTGTTCTTCTTCATGGGGTCGACGCTACGAGGGTGGGTGTGGACGTCCACGGGCGTGTGTGGATCATCTGGGGACGTCTTGGCGGACGTAGCGTCCCTTGCCATGGAAACATGTGACCAGGCTGGCGGCTTCGAGGGCGAGGAGGGCCGTGCGCGCTGTGAAGCGGGATACGCCGTGGCGTCGGGCGAGTTGAGCCTCGCTTGGTAACGGGTCGCCTGGTTGGAGGTGACCGGTCTCGATCTGCTGGCGCAGGTTCGCGGTGATGTCCTCGGAGCGGGTGCGTGGCTGGGTGGCCGGGTCGTGGACGTAGCGCCCGACGCCGGTGCGAACGGTGATGAGGCCGTCGGCTTGCAGGGTGGACAGGGCCCGCCGCACGGTGTTCCGGGCTACTCCGAACTCGGCGCAGAGCGCGGCCTCGCCCGGTAGGCGGGTGCCGGGGGCGTAGGTGCCGTCTGTGATGCGTTGCCGTAGCGCGTTGGTGATCTGGACGTACGCGCCCCATGCCGTGCGGCGGGCCATGTCAGAACTGGTCGTCTCTGAGGGCGTCGAATGCCGCCGAGACCCAGGGCGTGAGAAGGATGTTGAGCTTGTCTGCGGCGAGGTCGACGCGGTTGCAGGGCGTCAGCCACAGGCCGGTGCTCGACTGATACCACCACTCGCCGTTGCCCCATGCCACGGAGATGCTCTCGCCGATGGTCGGGGCATCCTTGGGGTACACGCGCAGCATTGGGCGGTGTCGGCCGGTGCGGATTTCGGTTGTCCAGCCGTCGCGGCGAAGGGCGTGGGCGAGGCGGGCGAGGTGCCAGAGTCCTCGCCATAGGCCGCTGTAGGTGGGCAGAGGCAGCGCGGCCGGTGCCTCCGGGGGATTGCTACGCACCGACCGCGCCACCTCCGTCCCTCCCCCTGGGACCGCCCTCCCCTTGGCGGTCCGCTCTGGTGACGGCTGCGAGTCTCGCGCCATCACCAGGTCCCGGCGCGCACGACCACGGCGCGGGCGGCCTCGTTGACGAGCGCCTCGCGCAGCTCGGCGGCGCTCGACCGGATCACCGTGGGGTCGACTCCGGCGGACTTGTCGTGCAAGCTCGCGACCCAGTCCCCGGGACGTCCGTCCCGCTTCACGCCGCGCCAGATCCGGTGACCGGTGAAGTCCCGGCGCAACGCGGCGAGTGCCTCGTCCGCCGAACGCTTCGAATCGGTGTCGTGTTGGGTCGAAGTGGCCTGCTGGGGCCATTCGCTGGGCATGGGTCGTCTCCTTGGCTTGCGTGTGGGTCATCGGCGAAGAGGCGCGGTCTTCGCCGGTGATCTGAGCCTTTCGCCCTGGTCGGGACCTCTCCATCGGCATCTAGGGACGTCTAGGGACGTCTTCTGTTAGCGTCGTTCCCGCGTCGTTGTCCCTTGCGCATGCGGGAGGTTCGATGAACGACTTGTTGCGACGTGCCCTTGCCGACGCGCACATGACCGAAGCCGGCGCTGCGGCCCGGCTGGGCGTCGACCCCAAGACCGTCCACCGATGGGTCGCCGGACGCGTGCCCTACCCACGCCACCGGACGAGGATCGCGTCACTCGTCGGACGAGACGAGGCGGACCTCTGGCCACAACTCACGATCGCGAACGTCCAGGCAGAGACGCCAGTGGTCGAGATCCTTGCGACCTACCCGCACCGGTGGGCCGTGCCTCGTCCGGTGTGGCAGCAGCTCTTCAGCAGGGCGCGGGACGAGATCGGCATCCTGGCCTACGCGGGACTCTTTCTCGCCGAGGACACCGGCATCATGCGGGCACTTGCCGAGAGAGCACGTGACGGCGTCAGCGTGCGCATTCTCCTCGGAGACCCGGACGGGACGTGCGTTGCTGAGCGTGGCAGCGATGAGGGCGTAGGCGAATCCATGGCCGCGAAGATCCGAAACGCCCTCGTCCACTACCAGGCCCTAAAGGACGTGGAGGGCGTAGAGATCCGGCTGCATGACACTGTCCTGTATAACTCGATCTACCGCGCCGATCACGACCTACTGATCAACCCACACGCCTACGGCATCGCCGCATCCCACGCGCCGATCTTGCACCTGCGGCGGGCAGGAGACGGCGACATGGCGAGCACCTATCTGGAGAGCTTCGAGCGCGTATGGTCCGGAGCCTCCCCGATGGCCTAGGGCGTGTCCCGTGTTCTTTGCACTCGGAGTCTGTGCAGAGTTGCCGCACATCATCGGGGCGGCCCGAGACCCGCCGCCCACGCCGCCGACTCGGTGCCTGGGCCCAATCCAAGCTACGAGCCCTGTCCCCCGAGCAGGTTCGCAACCGTCCAACTCTGGCCACTGATAAGGCTCCTGAGCATGTAAATCAATGGCCGTCAAGCTGCTGATATGAAACAATCTGGCATATGGTGACCAATGAAGACCATGCGGAAACAGTCGTAACTGGTGATGCAAACTGCCCGCTCCCGATGGCCCATGATCGCTTCGAGGAGGCCCACTGGTTCCTTCACCAAATGATGGACACCTATCACCACCCGGCCATTTTCAGGTACAGTACGAACGCATTCCTTAGCGCCTTGAAGGCAGTTGCGGAAATGTTGCGAACTGAAATGAAGGCTAATGGGCATGAGGTCTGGGTTGGGCAGATGTTTGAGCGCTTCAAAGCAGATCCTGTCCTACTTAAATTCAATAATAGCAGGAACATTGTTATTCATCACCGATCGCTACTGCATGGCAGTAGGATCGAAACCGGACTTTTTCGGGGCCGGAAATTGAAGTTGGCTAGCCGGATTGATGTGGATCACGATGCCGACAGTGGTGACATACTTTCGTTTATTCAATCCAAGTGGCTCGGCTCTATGCTTGACGAAGGACATTCAGCATTGAATGAGCAGCTTGGCGTTAGGCGCACTTACTTGGTGTCCGAGATAAGTGAAAATGAGGACGTTTTCACTGCTTCAAACCGAGCCTGGTCGAGGATCAGTTCAGTTCTTTCGGAGGCGCATAGTTTGCTCAGTTCCTCTTTTCCTGCAATTTCCGAGGCAGATCGTCAGGCGCATGATGTAGACCATATAAACCTTCTTCTAGAGATGGATATTGACCCTGGTGCTCTAGAAAGATGGGGATGGCTGGAGGAGTAATGCGCTGGCCTGTTTACGCTTAAGCATCGAATTCTGTGCTTGCTGTCCACCGAGCCGGTGATCAACTGTTGGCTCGGAGGACGCGTAGGACGACAGAGGGGCCACCTTTGGGACGACCCAGGCCGGCACGAGCGGGGGGCCGGGCGGGGCGTGTTGAATTAGGTAGAGATTGACCAACGACGTTGGCCGGTGGTTTGAGTCCGATCTCGGGCCAGGCCAAGCACGATCAAGTGGGCGTTGGCGGCACGTAGAAGCCCCAGCCACAGCCCGAGTTGGGACGTGACTGGGGCTTCCTTGCTATTCACTCTGAGGCGGGTTCCTCCACGTTGGTGATGATCTGTTTTATCTTGCGGCGGTCGATGCCGTACTTCTCGGCGAGGTGGCGCTGGGAGACCGGACGGCCAGGGCCCTGCAAGCTCGCTCTGTACTCGTCCAAGACTGCCTGTTCCGGCGTCTGCTCCACTTCGGTGCGAGGATGTTCCGGCGCGGTGTGTTCCTCGTCCTCGATGAGGCCACCACGTGCAGCGCTGCGAGTGAGGGTCATCAGGAGTTCGAAGCTCCCCACGAGGGCGAGTGCTGGCCATGCGCTGACTATCGCGCCTATGACGCCGTGGGACGCGCCGTGTGCCACGTTGGCGCCGACCGTTGCCACGATGCCCACGGCGAGGCTCCACATGGCCAAGGGTGGTGCGGGTTGCTTTCGGCGGCTGGCGTCCAGCATCACCATGGACGCTGCCCAGATGAGGCCGTCCACCGTGAACGGGACGAGGCGTGCGGTCGGACCCGTCTCGCCGTGCGAGTGGACGAGTTCGTAGGCGTGGCGGTACGAGATGACGGCTGCGACGGCGGCTACCGCCACCACGGCAAGCGCGGTTGTGATTCTGATGAGCCGGTCAGTCACGGGACAACTCCCTTCGCCACTCGATCACGCAGGGGTCGTCCTCGCCGTGGGTGATGAGTCGTTCGGTGAGCATCAAGGCTGTGATTGCGGAGTTTCGGTCGAGTGGGCGGGGGCTGGTGGTGACGTGCCAGCCGCAGTCTGTGCGGGTGGCGGTGGCGATGGTTTCGCCCTTCAGGACGACGGTCATCGTGTGTTCGGTGATCTCTAGGGACATGAGCGCCTCCTCTCTCGTCCGGGGAGCCACGGGAGCCAGGGCCGGGAGCCAATGAGGCTCGATCCGGTCCGACTCGCCGCGACTCACCCGGACGTTTTTGCTGGTGAGAGGGCTCCTTGTCGATGTCTCCCGACGTGATCCGATTCCGGCGGAGGCTGCACGGTTAATGCGGGTTTAACCCTCTGGTTGGTGGTGTGTTCTTCGTCCGGGGTGTGTGGCCTCGGCGGAGAGGGAGTGATGGGGCATCGGGTTCGGGGCGTGGTGATCGCGGTGGTCGTCGTGGTCGGGCTTGCCGGGTGTGGGAGCGATGGCGGGGGCGGGGTGGCCAGCGCGGGCGGGTCGGGGGCGGCTCGGGCGTCGGCTTCGCCGTCGTCCGGGAAGTCGCTTTCGCCGGAGGACGCGCAGTTGAAGTTCGCGCAGTGCATGCGGGAGAACGGGGTGGACGTTCCCGATCCCGGCGCCGGGGACGCGGAGTCGATGCGGCTGGGCAAAGGGAGCGACCGGAAGAAGCTGGGGGCGGCTCTGGAGAAATGCCGGTCGTGGCTGGAGGCGGGCGGGAAGCTCCCCGACATGAAAGACCCGAAGGTGCGGGACCAGTTCGTCAAATTCGCGCAGTGCATGCGCGAGCACGGCGTGAATGTGCCCGATCCGGGGCCGGACGGGCAGATCAAAATGCCGTCCGGGGGCATCGACCAGGGCGCGGCGGAAAAGGCGCGTGAGGCGTGCAAGGGCAGCCTTCCGGGAGTCCGGAAGTGAGGCGCGGCATTGTCGCGGGCGGCGTCGCGGTCGTGGTGGTGGCCGGCGGGGGGAGCGTGCTCGCCTGGTCGGCGGACGGCGACGAGGCGGAGACCGGGCACGAGGCGCCGCTGCGGACCGTCGCGGTCGGCCGGGGCGATCTCGTGGACACCGAGACGGTCGACGGGAAGCTCACCTACGGCGACGTCCGAGAGGTGTGGACGGGCGCGTCCGGTGTCGTGACGTGGGCGCCCGAGGAGGGCGCGACGGTCAAACGGGGCGGGACGCTGCTGAAGGTCGCGGGCGAGCCCCTCACGCTCATGTACGGCGGCAGCCCCATGTACCGGGTGCTCAAGAATGGCGACTCCGGCAAGGACGTGCGGCAGCTCGAACGGAACCTGCGCTCTCTCGGATACGGCGCCATGACCGTGGACGAGGAGTTCACCGGGGCGACCGAGGCGGCCGTCAAGGAATGGCAGGACGACCGCGGCCTTGAGCAGACCGGAATGGTCGACGGCGCGCAGGTCGCCTTTCTGGACGGGCCCGTGCAGGTACGGGAGGTCAAGGCCCCGGAAGGGAAGCAGACGGCGAAGGGGCAGCCCGTCCTGACGGTGGCCGGAACGCGGCGGGTCGTCCATGTCGACCTGGACGCGGACAAGCAGGACCTCGCGCGGAAAGGCGCGAAGGTCTCCGTGGAATTGCCGGGCGGCGCCAAGGTCGCGGGGACGATCAGCGGCATCAGTGAGGTCGCGGAGAGCACCGGGGAGGGGCAGGACAAGAAGACCACGATCGGCGTCGACATCGCGCTCGGAAGCGCCGGGACGGGACGGTTCGACGAGGCGCCGGTCAGCGTCGAGCTGGAGAGCGAGCGGCGGAAAGGCGTCCTGTCGGTGCCGGTGGAGGCGTTGCTGGCGCTGCGCGGGGGCGGCTTCGGCGTCGAGGTCGTGGACGGCGGGCGGCGGCGGCTCGTGCCCGTCGACGCCGGGGCGTTCGGCGGCGGCCGGGTCGAGGTCGCCGGGAACGGCATCGCCGAAGGCGTGAAGGTCGGGGTGCCCGCCGAATGACGAACATCGTGGAACTGGCCGGGGTGGCCAAGGAGTACGGCGGCGGCGTCACGGCGCTGCGGGACGTGGACCTGGTGATCGAGGCGGGGGAGCTGACCGCGATCGTCGGGCCATCGGGGTCGGGGAAGTCGACGCTCCTGCACATGATCGGGACGCTGGACCGTCCGACCAGGGGCAGCGTGCGGGTCGCGGGGCACGAGGTGGCGGGGCTCAGCGACCGGGCGCTGTCGGCGCTGCGGGCGCGCCGCATCGGGTTCGTGTTCCAGCAGTTCCACCTGGCCGCGGGGGTGAGCGCGCTCGACAACGTCGCCGACGGGCTCCTCTACGGCGGGGCCGGGCGCGGGGAGCGCAGGGAGCGCGCGCGGGCGGCCCTCGGACGGGTCGGGCTCGGGCACCGGACCGGCCACCGGCCGCACCAGCTGTCCGGCGGCGAGCAGCAGCGGGTCGCGGTGGCGCGGGCGGTGGTGGGAGAGCCCGGCCTGCTGCTGGCGGACGAGCCGACCGGCAACCTCGACTCGGCGGCGGGCGCCGAGGTGCTGGCGCTGCTGGACGAGCTGAACCGCGCAGGCACCACCGTCGCGATCATCACGCACGACCTGGACGTGGCGTCCGGCACACGGCGCCGGGTGCGCATGCGGGACGGCCTGATCGTGGCCGACGAGCGAACACCCGCCACGGGAGCGCCCGCCACAGGAGCGCCCGCCACAGGAGCGCCCGCCACGGGAGCGCCGGGCGCAGGGGCGTCTGGCGCGGGAGTGTTCGGTACGGGGGTGGGTGAGCGATGAGGGCGGGGCTGGAACCGGCGCGGCTCGGGCCGGGGGACGTGCTGCGCGTGGGGCTCGGCGGGCTGCGGGCGCGTCCGGCGCGGGTCGTGCTGTCGGCGCTCGGCATCGCGATCGGGATCGCCACGATGGTCGCGGTCATCGGGATCTCGGCGTCCGGGAAGGAGGACCTGCTGCGGCGGCTCGACCGGCTCGGCACGAACCTGCTGACGGCGAAGCCGGGCGACACGCTGTTCGGCGACAAGGCCGCGTTGCCCGAGGCGGCGCCGGAGATGGTGCGGCGGATCGGGCCGGTCACGGCGGTCGGCGCGACGGGCTCGGTGGACGCGACCGTCCGCCGCACCGACCGCATCCCGGACGAGGTCACGCAGGGCATCTCCGTGCAGGCCGCGACGACGGACCTGCTCGGCGCCCTCGACGTGGCGACGGCGAGCGGACGCTGGCTCAACGCCGCCACGGCCCGCTATCCGGGCGTCGTGCTCGGCGCGGAGGCGGCGCGGCGGCTCGGCCTGGACCGGGCGGGCGGCCAGGTGTGGATCGGCGGGCGGTGGTTCGTCGTCCTCGGCGTGCTGCGGCCCGCGGAGCTGGCGCCGGAGATCGACCGGTCCGCGCTCGTCGGCTGGGACGCGGCGCGCCGCCACCTGGGCTTCGACGGGCATCCGACGACGATCTACGAGCGGTCGGCCGACGCCGCCGTCGACGACGTCGGGGCCGTCCTGGCCCGGACGGTCAACCCGGAGCGTCCCGAGGAGGTCGAGATCAGCCGCCCCTCGGACGCGCTGGCGGCGAAGGCGGCCGCGACCGGCGCGTTCACCGGGCTGCTGCTCGGGCTCGGCGCGGTCGCGCTGCTCGTCGGCGGGGTCGGCGTCGCGAACACGATGGTGATCTCGGTGCTGGAGCGGCGCCGCGAGATCGGGCTGCGCCGCTCGCTCGGCGCGACGCGCGGGCAGGTCAGGACGCAGTTCCTGGCCGAATCGCTGCTGCTGTCGGCGTTCGGCGGCGCCGTCGGGGTCGTCCTCGGCGCGGCGGTGACCGCGGGGTTCGCCTGGTGGAAGGGCTGGCCGCCGGTGGTCCCCGTGTGGGCGCTCGGCGGCGCGCTCGCCGCGACGCTCGCGATCGGCACGGCCGCGGGCCTGTACCCGGCGATGCGCGCGGCGCGGCTGCCGCCGACCACCGCCCTGGCCGCGGCCTGACCCTGGAACGCCGTGGCGGACGGGTGCATGATTGGGGCGCCGACGCTGTCTCGCCTGGGGGAGGTGTCTCACAGCCGTGCCGGTGCCACGCCCGCTCCGTGAGCGATGCCGGGAGTTCCTCGGGATCGACGGCGAGCTCCGCTACATCTTCCCCGCGACGTCGTACGGCGGCGGCGCGGGCTTCCTCTTCGTCGTCACCGACGACCAGGTCGCCGTGATCTCCACCGGCGTGATGAGCCGCAGCACGCCGAAGACCGTCTGGGGCAGCTATCCGCGCGGCACCCGCATCGGGCCGGTGGAGACCAACGTGGGCGCGTCGTTCGAGTTCGGGGGCGCGGTGTTCGAGCTGGACGACGAGTACGTCGCCGTCGTCAACGCGGCCGACGCCGAGATCTTCGCCCGCGACAGCCTCCCGGAGGACCCCCTCCCCGACCTCTAGGGGGTGACGGGCTCGGTGGTCGCGGGCCGCGCGGGCGCGGACGGCGACGCGCCGCGCAGGAACAGCGCCATCACCGGCACCAGGTAGGCGGCCCACATGACCAGCTGCAGCCACGTGATCTGCGGTGTGACGTTCAGGACGCCCTGGACGACGGTCTGCATCCAGTCGCCCGCCTCGCCGAACCTGGCGAAGAACACGTGCGGTTCCAGCGCGACGGCGTTCAGGCCGGGGAACACCTCGGCCTCCTGCAGGTCGTGGAAGCCGTAGCCGAACACGCCCGCGGCGACGACGATGAGCGCCGCGCCCGTCCAGGTGAAGAACCGGCTCAGGTTGAGCCTGAGGCCGCCGCGGTAGAGGAGGTAGCCGAGCGCGACGGCGACGGCGAGGCCGAGCAGCGCGCCGATGATCGGCTGCGTGGACCCGCCGGACGAGCTGGAGATGTTCGTCCACAGGAACAGCGCGGTCTCCAGGCCCTCCCGCCCGACGGCGATGAACGCGACGGCGGCGAGCGCGAGCGGCCCGACGTCCAGCGCGCCCTCCAGCCTGCCCTCCAGCTCCGCCTTGATCGACCGGGCCGCCTTGCGCATCCAGAAGACCATCCAGGTGACGAGCCCCACCGCGACGATCGACAGGATCCCGCCGAACAGCTCCTGCGTCTTGAACTGCATCTCCGAGGACGCGGCGCTCAGCGCGATCCCGAACCCGGCGGCGAGGGCGACGGCGACGGCGACGCCCGTCCAGACGGGGACGAGGGCGCGGCGGTTGCCGGTCCTGACGAGATAGGCGATGAGGATGCTCACGACGAGGGCGGCCTCCAGGCCCTCGCGCAGCCCGATGAGGAAGTTGCCCACGAGCATCGCCGCGCTCCTCCGGATCCCGGCTGGTCAGCCGACTTTAGGCAAACCTAACCTAAGCCAGTGTGGGTCGCGCGGCCGGCCCCGGCAAGGGCTCAGAGATCCCCTTTGTGCTCCAGCCGGAGGAACGCGCGGGCCAGGGACTTCGCGGTGAGCTCGACCTGCCAGCGGCGGGCGCCGAGGTCGCGGAGCGCGGCGGCGATCGCCGAGGCGGACGCCTCGGGCGGCGGCGTCCAGGCCAGCCGGCGGACGGAGTCGGGCTGCATGAGGTTCTCCGACGGCATGGAGTGCTCGTCGGCGAGGGCGGCGATGACGGCGCGGGCGGCGGTGAGGCGCTTGGCGGCCTCCGGGTCGCGGTCGGCCCAGCGGTGCGCGGGCGGCGGGCCGTCGCCGGGCACGGTCGGCTCGGGCAGCCCGCGGTCGGTGAGCTCGCGGGCGCGGGCGACGGCGCGCAGCCACGCGGACTGGTGCCGGCGGGCGCCGCGTCCCCGCATCGTCGGCAGCGCCTGCAGCTCGGCGGGCGTGCGCGGGGCGCGCTGCGCCAGCTCGATGATCGCGGCGTCCTGCAGGACCCGTCCAGGGGACAGGTCCCGCTCGCGGGCGATCTTGTCGCGGGCCTCCCAGATCTCCCGGACGGTGGCGAGCGCCCGCCGGTTCCGCACCCGGTGGATGCCGGACGTGCGGCGCCACGGGTCGGCCCGCGGCGGCTTCGGCGGCGTCGTCAGGATCGCGGCGAACTCCTCCAGCGCCCACTCCAGCTTGCCCGCGGCCTCCAGCTCGTCGTGCAGGGCGTCGCGCAGCTCGACCAGCAGCTCGACGTCCAGCGCGGCGTAGCGGAGCCAGTCCTCCGGGAGGGGGCGCGTCGACCAGTCGGCCGCCGAGTGCCCCTTCTCCAGCAGGAAGCCCAGCACGTTCTCGACCATGGACCCGAGCCCGACGCGCGGGTAGCCGAGCAGCCGCCCGGCCAGCTCGGTGTCGAACAGCCGGCGCGGGACGAGCCCGACCTCGGCGAGGCAGGGCAGGTCCTGGTTGGCGGCGTGCAGGACGAGCTCGGCGTCGGCGATCGCGGCGTCGAGCCCGGACAGGTCGGGCAGCGAGATCGGGTCGATCAGGGCCGTGCCCGCGCCCGCGCGGCGCAGCTGGATCAGGTAGGCGCGCTGCCCGTACCGGTAGCCGGACGCCCGCTCGGCGTCGACGGCGACCGGCCCGGCGCCCGCGGCGAACGCCGCGATGACACGTTCCAGATCCGCGTCGTCGGTGATGACGGGCGGGACGCCCTCGCGCGGTTCCAGCAGCGGGACGGGCGGGGGACCGTCACCGTCCTCGGTGGACGGCCGCGCCGCGGCCTGCTCTGGAACGGTCCCGGACCGCGTCGCGGCCGTGGTCTCAGCACCGGTCTCCCGCTCGGGACCGGTGGCGCGCGTTTCGGACACTCCCACTGAACCTTTTTCATCTTCGGGCCGACGAGCCGTGCGAGGCTTCCGGGACACGGACGGACGAAGAAGGCTGCCTGCCCCCGTGCGCACTCCCGCCGCGTCGGTCTCGGACGCTGTGCTCACGTCCCCTACCGTACGTCGCTCAACCGGTTGCGCCGTTCGGCCGGTCAGGCAGCGCGGCGACGCCGGCCGGCGGCAGCCCAGCCGTCGTGCACATCACCTCGCACCAGGCCACCACGTGCGGGGCGAGGTCGTCGCCCGTCGGGGACCAGGACGCGCGCAGCTCCAGCTCGGTCGTGGACGGCTCGTCGCGCTTGTCGCCGAAGCTCTCCGACACCGCGCGGGTGATCGTCCCGGACACGCCCGCGTACCCGGCGGGCTCCAGCGACTCCAGCAGCCAGTCCCACGCGACGGAGCCGATCAGCTCGTCGGCGGCGATGTCGGGCTCCAGGTCGGCGCGGATGTAGGCGACGACGCGGAAACCGTTCGTCCAGCCGCTTTCGCCGTCCGGGTCGTACAGGACGATGAGGCGGCCCATGGCCACCTCGGTGTCGTCGTCGCGGTAGACGCTGCCGGACAGGGCCGCCGCGTAGGGCGCGAGGCTCTGCGGGGCGGGCATGTCCTCAAGGTCGAGTTCCGGCCGGACGCCGGGCCCGTCGAGGATCTCACGCAGCGTGTCGAGGGCCCGCTGGAAGGCAGGTGGGTTCATGGGTGGACCGGCCTGATCGCGGGGGAGTGGTCGGGGGCGTGGTGCGGGTCGGATCCCGGGTGGGATCTCAGGTGGGCGATGTCGGGATCGGGACGATGGGCCGCCGCGCGCGGCGACGTGCCCGGCGGGGACGTCGGCGGCGGCGCCGGGGGAACACGGAGGGGAAACAGGCACAGCACAGGTGGTTTCGTTTCGGGGGCCGGGCCGTTCAGGCGACGGCCCGCACGGTGGCGGCGCGGACGGCGGACGAGCCTGACGCCAGGGCGGCCAGAGCCGGAGCGGGGGCGGCGGGGAGCCCGGTGGCGCCCGGCGCGGTCAGCGGCGAACCGACCAGGACGGCCGCTCCGCACTCCACGCAGGCCCGCTCGGGACACTCCGCACCATGACCGTCCGGACACGGCGGCTGCTCGAACACGCGTTCATCACCGCAGGTGGAACAGTACAAGGGGGACCTCCCTCGGCTATGACACGCATCACGTTCGCATGCGGCGGTGACAGAATGCGGGACTTCGCTCGGCGTGTCCGGAAGTTCGTGCCGCTCCGGGGGCCGTTCCCGTGCTTTCTCACCGTCGTTTCGTGGGGTCCCGCCTTTTCGTGGCACCATCGCAGCGTGACTGAGAGCCCCGCTGAGAGTCCGTTCCTGCTGGCCTGCCGCCGTCGTCCGGTGCCGCACACGCCCGTGTGGTTCATGCGGCAGGCCGGACGTTCGCTGCCGGAGTACCTGCGCCTGCGCGACGGCGTCCCGATGCTGGAGTCCTGCGCCCGCCCCGACATGATCGTCGAGATCACCCTGCAGCCGGTGCGCCGGTACGCGGTCGACGCGGCGATCTTCTTCAGCGACATCATGGTGCCGCTCAAGGCCATCGGCGTGGACCTCGACATCAAGCCGGGCGTGGGCCCGGTCATCGCCGACCCGATCCGCGACGCGGCCGGACTGGACGCGCTGCGCCCGCTCGAACCGGACGACGTCCCGTACGTGACCGAGGCCGTCGAGGGCCTGGTCGGAGAGCTCGGCTCCACTCCGCTGATCGGGTTCGCCGGGGGGCCGTTCACGCTCGCCTCGTACCTGATCGAGGGCGGTCCCTCCAAGAACCACGAGCGCACGAAGGCCATGATGTACGGCGAGCCCGAGCTGTGGGCCGACCTCATGTCCCGGCTCGCCGACCTCACGATCGCGTTCCTGAAGGTGCAGGTCGCGGCCGGGGCGAGCGCCGTGCAGCTGTTCGACTCGTGGGTGGGCGCGGTCGCCGCGCAGGACTACCGCGAGTCCGTGCTGCCGCACACCCGCCGCATCTTCGCCGAGACCGAGCCGCTCGGCGTCCCGCGCATCCACTTCGGCGTCGGGACGGGCGAGCTGCTCGGCCCGATGGGCGAGGCGGGCGCGGACGTCGTCGGAGTCGACTGGCGGGTGCCGCTGGACGAGGCCGTCAGCCGCGTCGACCCCGGCAAGGCGCTGCAGGGCAACCTCGACCCGGCGCTTCTGTTCGCCCCGTGGGAGACCGTGGAGCGCCGGGCCCGGGACGTGCTCGCCCGCGGCCGCACCGCCGAGGGCCACATCTTCAACCTGGGGCACGGCGTGCTGCCGTCCACGGACCCGGACGTGCTGGCCCGCCTCGCGGACCTCGTCCACGAGGCGAGCACCGAGGACACGCCCTAGGCGGGCGGCGGCGGCCCCTTCGGCGATCCCGCGCCTGACGCGCCTGACGCGCCGGGCGGGCTTGACGGGCCGGATGGACCGGATGCGCTGGACGGGCCAGATGCGCTGGACGGGCCGGAGCCGACGGCGGCCTTCTCCGGGCCGGGCGGCGGCGGGCCCGGCCTGCGGGGCGACGTCGGACCCGGGCCGCGTCCGAACCGCTCGCGCAGGCGGTGCCGGAACGCCAGCACGGGAACGGCGATCAGCGCGGCCATGACGAGGAACGGCAGGAGCCAGGCCAGCACGATGGCCGCGCCGGTCACGAACGCGGCGAACGCGCTCCACCCGTCGCCGAGCGCGTCCACGAACCCGCCGTCGTCGTCCTTCTTGGGCGCCGCGGGCTCGCTCTGCAGCGTGACCGTCACGGTCGCGTACTGGGTGCGGTTCTTGAGCGACTTCTCGCGCGCCTGGAGCGCCTCCAGGTCGGACTCCCGCTCCGCGATCTCCTGCTCGACGTTGATGATCTCGCTGACGGAGTTCGCCCGTTCCAGCAGCTTGCGGAACGACACGAGCGTCGCCTCCGCGGAGCGGACGCGGGCCTCGACGTCCGCGACCTCGCCCGTGACGTCCTCGGCCT
This sequence comes from Actinomadura sp. 9N215, assembly GCF_044326345.1. Taxonomy (NCBI): domain Bacteria; kingdom Bacillati; phylum Actinomycetota; class Actinomycetes; order Streptosporangiales; family Thermomonosporaceae; genus Actinomadura; species Actinomadura sp. 9N215. The sequence continues at coordinate 32,226 of NZ_JBIRBA010000043.1, forward strand.
CCTGGGACAGCGACAGCTTGGTCCCGAGCTGCGTGCTGAGCTGGTTCAGCAGCTCCGTGTACCGGGCGGACGGGATCTTCAGGGCGATCTCGGAACGGGCCGGTTCGCTCGAACTCGACTCCCGCTCGACGTAGCCGCCCGCCGCCGCGACCATCTGCTTGGCCTTCGTGGCGGAGGCGTCCACGTCCCCGGCCCGCACCCGGAGCTGGGCCGTGTGGACGACCTCGCGCCCGCTGTCGAGGGGCGCCTGCGGCCCCTTCCGGGCGCCGGGATCCCCGTTCCTCCCGCCCGTCCCGTCCGCTCCGTTGCGGGTGCCGCTCGTGGCCGCCGGCGCGCCCGCGCCCCCCTGGTCCACGGCCTTCGACTCGCTCCCGCCGTGGTCGCCGCCGCCCCCGCAGGCGGCCAGCGTCCCGGCGAGCAGCAGGACGACCATCGCGTACGTGACCTGCCTGACATTCCTGACGATCCGCATGGGCCTTGGACGGAGATGGCGCAGGTCACAGTTCCGGCGAACGCGTAGCGATCAGGGCACGAACAGGGCACACGGACGTCACGGCGTCCGCGCCGCCCGCGCCGGACCCGGTGCGCGGTCCCGCGAGGCGTCTGGGAGGCTGGGGGCATGTCCACGTCCCACGCCGTCGTCGTCGGGGGCGGCATCGCGGGCCTCGCCGCCGCGCGCCTGCTCGTCCAGGGCGGGGTGCGCGTGACCGTGCTGGAGGGCTCCCCGCGCATCGGCGGCAAGCTGCGGGTCAGCGAGATCGCCGGCGTCCCGGTGGACGAGGGCGCCGAGGCGATGCTCGCGCGCCGTCCCGAGGGGCTCGACCTGGTCCGCGACCTCGGCCGCGGCGACGACCTGGTGAACCCCGGCACCACCTCCTCGGCGATCCTCAGCCGGGGGGCGCTGCGGAAGATCCCGTCCGGGCAGGTGATGGGCGTCCCGTCCGATCTGCGGGCGCTGGCCGCGTCCCAGGTGCTGTCCCCGGCGGGGCTGGCACGCGTCCCGCTCGACCTCGTCCTGCCGGAGACGCCGCGCGGGGACGACGTCTCCGTCGCCGCGTTCATCGGCGCCCGCGTCGGCCGCGAGGTCGTCGACCGGCTCGTCGAGCCGCTGCTCGGCGGCGTGTACGCGGGACGCGCCGAACTGCTGTCGTTCGACTCGACGCTGCCCGCCGTCGCCGCCGCCGCCCGCGGCCACCGGTCGCTGATCGGCGCCGTGCAGGGCGTCCGGGAAGCCGCGCCCACGAACCCGGGACCGGTGTTCGCCACCCTGCCGGACGGCCTCGGCGCCCTCCCGCACCTGGTCGCGGACGACCTCGCCGCCGCCGGGGCGACGATCCGCACCGGCGCGACCGTCCGCGAGCTGCGCCGCCGCGACGGCGGCTGGCGGCTCACCGTCGGCCCCACCCGCGACCCCGAGTACCTGGACGCCGACGCCGTCGTCGTCGCGGTTCCGGCGGCGCCCGCGTCCCGGCTCCTGAAGCCGGACGTCCCCGCCGCCGCCCGCGAGCTCGCCGGCATCGAGTACGCCAGCATGGCGATCGTCACGCTCGCCTGCCCGGCCTCCGCGTTCCCGCGCCTCCCCAAGGGCAGCGGCTACCTCGTCCCGGCCGTCGAGAGCGATCCGGAGCGCGGCGGACGCGGCGTCAAGGCCGTCACGTTCAGCTCGGTGAAATGGCCTCACCTGCGCGACCGCGACGCCGGGATCATCGCGGTGCGCTGCTCCATCGGCCGGTTCGGCGAGGAGCGCACGCTGCAGCGGACCGACGGCGAGCTGATCGCCGCCGCGACGGCCGAGCTGGCCGCGACCTGCGGCGTCGCCGGTCCGCCCGTGGAGAGCCGGGTGACCCGGTGGGGTGGCGGCCTCCCCCAGTACAACGTGGGCCACGCCGACCGCGTGGCCAAGATCCGGGCCGCGGTCGCCGGAGAGCCGGGGCTCGCCGTCGCGGGCGCCGCCTACGACGGCCTGGGCATCCCCGCGTGCATCGCCTCGGCGCGCGCGGCCGCCGCCCGGATCCTGGACGACCTGCGCACCCGAGAAGGAGCACCCCATGACGCAGCCGGCGGGCAAGCCGAAGGCACGCGAACTCAATGACGTCATCCGCTACACGATGTGGTCGGTCTTCCGGCTCGCCAGACCGGGCACGGTAGGCGGGCACGACGTGGCCGAGGTCCAGGACGTCCTCGACCAGGCCGCCCAGAAGGACGTCACCACCCGCGGCGCCTACGACCTCGCCGGGCTGCGCGCCGACGCCGACTACATGTTCTGGTGGCACGCGCCCACGTCCGACGAGCTCCAGGACGTCTACACCCGGTTCCGCCGGACGTTCCTGGGCCGCGCCAGCGAGCCGGTGTGGTCGCAGATGGCGCTGCACCGCCCGGCCGAGTTCAACAAGAGCCACATCCCGGCGTTCCTCGCCGACGAGGAGCCGCGCGACTACGTGTGCGTGTACCCGTTCGTCCGGTCCTACGAGTGGTACCTGCTGCCGGACGAGGAGCGCCGCGCCATGCTCGCCGAGCACGGCAAGATGGCGCGCGAGTACCCCGACGTCCGGGCCAACACGGTGGCGTCGTTCGCGCTCGGCGACTACGAGTGGATGCTGGCATTCGAGGCCGACGAACTGCACCGCATCGTCGACCTGATGCGGCATCTGCGCGGCGCGAGCGCCCGGCTGCACACCCGCGAGGAGATCCCGTTCTACACGGGCCGCCGCAAGCCGCTCGCCGAACTCGTCGCCGGCCTCGCCTGAGTGTTCCGTCCCCGCAGGTGGGAACGCGTCAATCCGGCCGAAGACGCGCGGGAACCTGAGTAGGGTGCCGTCCGTGAGCAAGTCTCCCGACGGGCGGACCCGCGGACGTCACGCGCGGCCGCCCTCCGAGTTCGAGATCCGCTGGACGCGCCTGGCCGCGTGGCCGCGCCGGTCGCCCCGCCGCCGGCTGGCCGCGGCCGCGACGGGGAGCGCGGCGGCCGCGGCGCTCGCGGCGGCCGCCGTGCTGCTGGCGCTGCCCGGCGGCTCCGAGCCCGGTTCAGGCTCCGATGCCGCCGCCGTCGCCCGCACCGCCGCGGCGCCGTCCCCGTCCGCGTACGAGACGACCGGCGCCGTCGGCGATCCCGACGAGGTCAGCGGCGCGGTCCCGTACCTCGCCACCAGGGACCCGGGCAAGAAGGTCGTCAAGCACGTCACGGACGTCCGCCGCAGCGGCGCGTTCGTCCGCGTCTACACCGATCTCGGCGAGGAGGACGAGAACTCCGCGCCCGCCGTCGACCTGTGCGAATGGACGACCCAGTTCCTGCGGGACGCGGGCGACGACGCACCCCGCGTCTTCGTCCACGGGGAGAGCGCCGACAACGGCAGCGTCGTCCTCGCCAACAAGCAGAGCGACAAGGACGACTGCGAGGTCGCGGAGACCCGCTAGCGGCCGGTGCGGAAGCCGGAAACCGGAAGCCGCCGTGAGCCCGTCGCGGCAGGCGCGCGGGCCGCCTATTCGGCGGGTTCGAGGGTGAGCGAGATCGAGTTGATGCAGTACCGGTCGTCGGTCGGCGTGTCGTAGCCCTCGCCGTGGAAGACGTGGCCGAGGTGCGAGTCGCACACCGCGCAGCGCACCTCCGTGCGGGCCATGCCGAGCGAGCGGTCCTCGATCAGGGTGACCTTGTCGGAGTCGGACGGCGCGTAGAACGACGGCCAGCCGCAGTGGCTCTCGAACTTGGTCTCCGAGCGGAACAGCTCCGTCCCGCAGGCGCGGCACCGGTACACGCCGACGGTCTTGGCGTCGGTGTACTCGCCGGTGAAGGGCTTCTCGGTGCCGGCCTCCCGCAGCACGCGGTACTCCTCGGGGCTGAGCTCCGCCCGCCACTCATCCTCGCTCTTGCGGATCTTCTCCATACCGTCGACCGTACCCGCCGCCCTGTCCGACCAGTGGGTTAACGTGCTGCTATGGCCTCGCCCTACATCGAGATCCCGGTCGGGGATCGGCTCGTCAAGGTGTCCAACCCCGACAAGGTCTACTTTCCCGAGCACGGCTACACCAAGCGGCAGCTCGTCGAGTACTACGTGGCCGTGGGGGAGGGCATCCTGCGCGCCACCCGCCACCGTCCGACCACGCTGGAGCGCTGGCCCGCCGGCGTCTTCGAGGGCGCCCGGATGGCCACCCGGGAGGACTACGCGCGCGGGCAGCAGGGCGGGGGCGCCGGCAAGTCCGACGCGTTCTACCAGAAGCGCGTCCCGAAGGGCGCGCCCGACTGGGTCCGGACGGCCAAGATCGCCTTCCCCAGCGGACGCTCCGCCGACGAGGTGTGCCCGACGGAGGTCGCCGTGATCGCGTGGGCGGCCAACCTCGGCACGCTGACGTTCCACCCGTGGCCCGTGCGGGACGGCGACGTCGACCACCCCGACGAGCTGCGCGTCGACCTCGACCCGCAGCCGGGCACCGACTTCTCCGACGCCGTCCGCGTCGCGCTCGGCCCGGCCCGCGAGCTGCTGGCGGAGCTGGGGCTCACCGGCTTCGTGAAGACGTCGGGGAAGGGCGGCGTGCACATCTACGTCCGGATCGAGCCCCGCTGGACGTTCACCGAGGTCCGCCGGGCCGCGCTGGCGTTCGGCCGCGAGGTGGAGCGCCGCGTCCCGGACGAGGTCACCACCCGGTGGTGGAAGGAGGAGCGCGGCGAGCAGGTCTTCATCGACTACAACCAGAACGCGCGCGACCGGACGATCGCGTCCGCCTACAGCGTCAGGCCGGCCCCGCACGCGCCCGTCTCGGCGCCCCTGACCTGGGACGAGCTGGCCGACGCCGACCCGCACGACTTCACCATCGCGACCATGCCGGCCCGTTTCGCGGAGCTGGGCGACGTGCACGCCGCCATCGACGACGAGGCGTTCTCGCTTGAGGGCCTGCTCGACCTCGCCGACCGCGACGAGCGCGACCACGGCCTCGGCGACATGCCGTATCCGCCCAACTACCCGAAGATGCCGGGCGAGCCGAAGCGCGTCCAGCCCAGCAAGGACACCGGCAACCGCTGACCGGCCGGCGGGCCGCGATCGAGCCGCCGCCGCGCCATTGTCGGCACTTTCGTGCAGCGGGTTCTGCCCGCAGAATTGCCCTGGCCGATTCCGGACAATTCAGTTTCGGCGGGGTGAGCTGGCTCCCTTGCGTTGATGATCAAATTGGTCACAATTCGCGCCTTTCAGTAATTGCCCGGGTCATTTAGCGTGCTGTCCGTCCGACGGGCGATCAAGCGTTGCCGTCGACGTCTCCCAGAAGGAGCATGATGGACCAGCCACACAATGGCTCCTCACGCCGCACATTCCTCGGCGTGGCCGCGTCCGCCACTTTGCTGCAGGTCATGACCGGCGTCGTTCCGGCCCATGCGGCGCCGGCGCCGACCGGCCTGCTGAGACCGCCGCGCAGGACGGGCGGCGGCAAGACCGTCGCGATCCTCGGCGCGGGCGTCAGCGGGGTGACCGCCGCGCTCAAGTTCATCGAGGCGGGATACAGGGTGACCATCCTGGAGGCCCAGGGCCGCATTGGCGGGCGGAGCCTCACCGCCCGGCGCGGCGACACCATCACCGAGGTATGGGCGGACGGATCGGCCCGCACCCAGACGTGCCGGCTCGACCGCGGCCTCTACGTCAACCTCGGCCCGGCGCGCATCCCCTACCACAACCAGCGGGTCATCGGCACGTGCCGCAAGTATCGGATCCCGCTTGAGCAGTACATCATGCAGTCCAACGCGAACCTGTACCAGACCGAGCGGCTGTGGGGGCGGGCACCCGTCCGCAGCGGCCAGATCGCCAACGACGTCCGCGGATATGTCGCCGAATACGCGGCGGCCGCCGTCAGGAAGGGATTGCTCGACGGCGAATTGAGCGAGGCCCAGCGTGCCAGGCTGCTGGCCCTGTTGGACGAGTTCGGCGATCTCGACGCGGCCGGCCACGACTACCGCGGATCCCTGCGCTCGGGGACGGCCAGGCCGCCCAGCGTCCCGCGGGAACTTGAGAGAAAAGACCCGCTGTCTCTTCCGGACCTGTTGGAGAGCGCATTCTGGGATACCCGATACTATTGGGAGCTCGATTACCATTACCAGGGCTCATTGTTCGAGCCGGTCGGCGGGATGGACATGATCGTCCGCCGGCTGGCGTCCGCGCTGCCCGCCGGCGTCATCACGCTCAACGCTCCCGTGCACGCCATCGGCTTGGTCGAGGACGGGGTGCGGGTCGCGTGGAAGGACGCGGATGGGGAGCACGCCAAGACGTTCGACTACTGCCTGAGCAGCATCCCCGTGCCGGTCCTGCGGCAGCGCGTCGATCTCCAAGGGTTCTCCGCCGACTTCGGCCGCGCCGTCGCGGGCCTCGGGTTCGCACCCGCCTGCAAGCTGGGCTGGCAGGCGAACCGGCGTTTCTGGGAATCGGAGAAGTACCAGATCTACGGCGGCATCAGCTGGGTCGAAGGCGAGACACAGCAGATCTGGTATCCGTCCACCAACTACCTGTCCCCTGACGACAAGGGCGTCCTGCTCGGGGCCTACTGCGCCTACGACAGCGGGCTGACGTTCGGCGACCGCCCGCACGACCAGCGCCTGAAGACGGCCCGTGCCGCGGGGGCGCGACTGCACTCCGAGTTCGCCGACCGGTCGATCGTCCCCGAGCGGCAGGGCGTGTCCGTCGCCTGGCACAAGGTGCCGTTCCAGCTTGGCGCATGGGCTCACTGGGACCACACCATCTCCGATCACCGGGAATGGTACGAGTCGCTGATCAATTTCCAGGGGAACGGCACCTTCATGGTGATCGGAGACCAGGTCACCCCGCTGCCCGGCTGGCAGGAGGGCGCGATGATGTCGGCGGAGTGGGCGTTCGCGTCCGTTCACGGCGGCCGGCGTCCCGGGCGCGTGAGCGTCCAGCGCGCCCCGAACTCCAGGCTCGTGACGACCGGCCGCTGACTAAGGGGCTCCAGCATGGCGAGGCCGCCGCCCCCTGCGGGCGGCGGCCTCCCCATGGATCAGTGGAACTCGCGTTCCTGGACGGGCAGCGTGACGTCGGACGGGCCGCGCCACGTCGTCTTCGGCTGCGGGACGAGCGCGGTCGCGTCGTCGTCCCCGCCGCCGAGCACGACCGGGATGGTGATGGAGCTGCCGCGCAGGTCCACCGTCACTTTCGCCTCCGTGGGCGTATCGGTGTTGTAGTCGGAGTCCGTCCCGGCGATGATCAGCGCCAGGCGGTGGCCCTTCTTCAGCACGTACTCCTGGCTGAGCGTGTCCCACCGGACGTCGTAGTAGCGGCCCGGCTTCAACGGCGTCGGGTCGCTCAGCGACCCGTCGTTCTGGGCGTCGAGCCAGCCGCGGGCGACCACGTTCACCGGCGACTTCACGGTCTTGACCACCGTCTGCTTGTAGCAGGCGTCGTCGCCGGGCGCGCTCTCGCCGTGGCAGTCCTCGGTGGTGAGGGTCCTGATGCCGGAGCCCGGGCCGAGGTAGTCGACGCGGGTGTCCTCGCCGTAGTCGACGAGCAGCGCCGTCAGGTTGGACGTGGGCTTGTCCAGGCTGATCCGCAGGCGGGCCTCGGGCGTCCCGGACAGGCGTCCGGCCAGCGGCAGCGGACCCGACACGAAGGCGGTCCTGAACGGCTTCGCCGTCCCCGGGTCGCTGACCATCTCGCCCTCGCTGTGGCCGAGCCGGCGCGGTCCGAGCTCGTCGGTGAACGTGGCCGTCGCACCCTTCCCGGCGCGCTTCGGGCCGAGCGAGCCGTCCGCGCCCGGCCGCAGGGTGATCTCGTGCGCGTCCCGGGACGGCCAGTCCCGCTGCGTGATCCACTGGTCGGGGCCGATCTCGATGTCGGCGCGCGGCCCCCGCATCACGTCGTTGCGGACCTTGTGCAACTCGTGGTCGAACCACTTGTGCAGGGTCGCGACCCAGTCGTCCCGCCGGATGTCGAACGGGTCGACGTGGCCGCGCTGCGACAGCCACACCTTCCGGTCGATGCCGCGCTTCGCGAGCTCCCGCCACCAGAGCGCGAAGTGGTTGTCCTTCACGTTCAGGTCGTTGACGCCGTGGTAGGCGAACAGGCTGGCGCGCACGTCGCGGACGTCGCCGATCGTGCCGTGCCGGTAGTCGGCGTCCCGCCAGTACGCGTTGTAGTTGCCGGTCGCGTCGTCCTCGCCCTCGCCGAGGTCGGCGCGGACGGCGGCGCACTTCTCGAACGGGTCCGTGTCGACGTAGTCGGCGAGCCACGGCTGCTCGTTCGTCCAGTAGTTCACGCCGTTCATGCGGCTGTAGTCGTACCAGCTGCTGATCGCCGCGATCGGGACGATCGTCTCCAGGCCCTTCACACCGGTCGCGGCGACGCCGTTGGCGAGCGTCCCGTCGTAGGACTTGCCGATCATGCCGGTGCGGCCGGTCGTCCAGGTGGCCTTGGCCGGGCTGCCGTCCGCCCGGTACGCCTTCGCGCGGCCGTTCAGCCAGTCGACGACGGCCTTGCCGCCAAGGACGTCGGACGGCCCGCCGCTCACCGGGCAGCCGTCGGACTTGGTGGTCCCGACCATGTCGACCGCGAGGTAGGCGTACCCGCGCGGGACGAAGTAGTTGTCGTAGAACAGCGGGAACCGCACCGGGTTCCCGTTCGCGTCGTAGGTCTTGAGCTCGCTCTCGTTGCCGCGTCCGGCGTTGTCGTAGTACGGGCTCTCGTCCATGATCACCGGGACCTTGAGGCCGCGCTCGGTCTCCTTGGGCCGGATGACGTCCACGTTGACGCGGTCGCGCTTGCCGTCCCCGTCGCTGTCCAGATCGGTCTCGACGTACACGTGCTCGCGGATCGCGTCCTTGTAGGAGAAGACCGGCTGGGTCACGCCGCCCTTCACCACGATCTCGGGGGGCGCCTGCGCGTACGCCGTGACCCCGCCGGCCGCCGTGAGCGCCGCACCGGTCAGCACGGCCACCGTCATCGTCCGCCGGGTCCGTCTCAGGGATCGCCTGGCCAACCCGCACCTCCGGAAAGATAAATGATCTCTACGGGGGCACAGGCTCCTCGTCCGGGGACGCCGGGTAAAGGTCGGCGCTCGCCTAACTCGGGCCGGATTTGGTCACGTCCTGCCCTTGCGATCTCCGCACGTCGCGGCCACGCCGTCCCGCCTCCGCTCCCGCCGCCGGTGGGCGGGAGCCGCCCCCAACATGATCGCCGCGCAATTCGGCGCTCGTCGGCCGGGGTGCGCGACCCGGCGTCTCCCAGCGTAATACGAGTGGTCGATCTTGATCAACGGGATGGCTTTATCACGGACGCGCCCGCGCGCGCCGGTCCTTTGCGCAAAGCGTCCGAATGCGGCCACTGTGATCGGGGACGCGGTCGACGGCGGAGCCGATCAACCACAATCCGTATATTCGATTCATGTCGGATGTGTATGGCCTCGCATGACATGACCCGACCAGGACAGAAATACGGGGGCGTTTCATTGACGGCGACCATGGGCCGGGCGGTCGCCCCGCCTGACCGGTTCGAGCGCGACGAAACGGTGGAACGGCTGAAGGCCCTGGCGGCGGAGGAACGCCTTGAGGCGCGGTCGGCCCAGCTCGGCCGGCTCGCCGACGACCTCGCGGCGGAGACGGATCTCGGCCGGTGGGCCGCCGTCGACCTGTACGCCGCGTTCCTGCGGGACGACACGGTCGGCGACCGTCCGGAGAACGCCACGCGGCGCTGGACGGCGGCCGTCCTCGACCTCCTCCCCGCCGTGCTGATCTTCGTGCCGATCATGCTGACCTGGATCGGCCTCTACAAGGCGACGAGCGCCTACCGGAGCAGCAGGGGCGACCCCACGCTCACCGGCAAGTCCTTCCTCGAACAGTGGCAGACGGGCTTCAACGGCCGTCTCGGCGGAGGGTTCTACTTCGACCGCATCGCGCTGTGGACGCTGCTCGCGATCGTGATCCTGATCTTCGTCTCGGTCTGCCAGACCCTGGTCCGCCGGAGCTCCGACCGCGCCGACGCGCAGGAGCGGACGCGCCTCACCCGGGAGCTGGCCGGTGCGCTCACCGCCGCCGACTTCCACCTCAGCCTGTTCCGGATGGACGACGCCTCCCGCGCCGACCACGCGGCGCAGCGGCTCATGGACGCCGCCGACGAGGCCGGGAAGGCCGGCGCGGCGGCCGGCGACCTCCAGCGCGCGGCGCACGACGCCGTGGAGCAGACCCGCGCCGGCATGGAACGCGTCGAGCAGCTCGCCGAGGCGCTGCTGAAGAGCGACGACGCGATGCGCGCGGCCGCCGGACGGGTCGAGAAGGCGATCGAGGGCGTCGGCCGGAGCCTGGCCGAGGTCTCGTCCGCCGCCACGTCCGTCGCCGACGCGGCCGCCGGGCTCACCCGCTCGTCCACGGCCGACTCCGAGCGGCTGCGCAAGGCGATCGCGGAGGCCGCCACGGAGCTGCGGTCCGCGGCGGACGCCGACCGCGACCGGCTCGGCGACCGCATCACCGCCGCCCTCGACACGAGCGGCGCCGCGATCCGGACGGCCCTCGACGAGTGGCGGACCGAAGGCGCCATGTACTCGCACCGCCACGAGGCCGCCGCCGACCACCTCGGCCTGATCGTCGGCTCGATCGAGCAGCTCATCACGGCCACGAAGGCCGCGTTCGACGACCTGCCCGCGACGGCCCGCGACCTCGAACAGGGGATGGGCACGGCGATCACCGCCATGAAGGCGGAGATGGACCGGCTTCTCACCGGGCTCCCCCTCGCCGACGAGCGCACGAGGGCCGTCACCGACGAGTTCGCCGAACTCCGGAACTCGGTGGACCTCCTCCGCGACCAGCTCGCCAGGTCGGGCGGACTGAGGCGGCGGTTGTTCCGATGAACCTGCGGACATCGGTGACCGCCATCGCCGGATGGCTGTTCGCCGACCTGCTCCTCGCGTTCGCCATCGTCGCGCTCGGCACCCAGGACCCGCCGCCCCGTCCGGTCGCCCGCCCCACCCCGCCGCCCCGGCAGGCCCTGGAACGGCGGTTCGTGGAGGTCACCCTCTCCGTCGACTCGGACGACGCCAAGAAGGGCAGCGGGAGCGCGATCCAGGCGCTGCGCCGCGCCATCCGGTCGGAGCCCGCCCTGCGCGGCCGCAAAGCGGGCATCGTGCTGACGTTCGGCGCGCAGAACAACGGCGGCGAGGCCTTCGCCCATGACGTCAACGAACTGCTGAAACGAGCCGACGGAACGCTTTTCGCCGACGTCGCCACCCGCGACTTCCAGCTCCTCGGAGCCTCCGGCGGAGAAGTGCTGCTCAACATCTACCTTTTCCACAAGAACTGACCCCGAGAGGCCCAAGGATGAGCGAACAGGTACTTCCCTTCTACCTCGTCTGCGACGAATCGTGGTCGATGAGCGGGGAGCCGATCAAGGCCATCAACGATTCCCTGCCGAGGCTCCACGAGGAGATCGGCAGCAATCCGGTCGTCGCGGACAAGACCCGGTTCTGCCTCATCAGCTTCAGCCAGGAGGCGCAGGTCCTGCTCGAACTCTCGGATCTGAGCGAGGTCACCCAGATCCCCCAGCTGACGGCGGACGGCGGCACGTCCTACAGCAGCGCCTTCGACCTTCTCCGCTCGACCATCGAGGCGGACATCGACCGGCTCAAGGCCGGCGGGCACCAGGTCCTCCGTCCCGCCGTGTTCTTCCTGACCGACGGCCAGCCCAACGACAGCGCCGACTGGGACATGGCGTACCGGCGCGTCATCGACCCGGCATGGGGGCCCCGGCCCAACATCCTGGCCTTCGGGTTCGGCGACGTGAACAGCGAGACGCTCAAGCAGATCGCCACCGTGCGGGCCTTCATCTCCGACGAGACGCTGACGCCCGACCAGGCGCTGAAGGAGTTCGCGCAGTCGCTGATCCGCTCGATCGTCCGGTCCGGCACCTCCGGCGGCTCGGACGGCGGCATGAGCCTCGCGATGCCCGACGAGGTGCCCGGCTTCACCACGATTCCGGCCGATGTCATCTGATCGCCCCGTGCCGGAACGTCCCGAGGACGAGGACTGGCGGCACCGGGCGCGCCCGGCGGGGCGGCGCGAGCCTCCGCCGGTGCTGAACGGTCCGCCCCAGCACTGGGGCGAGATCCCCGCCCAACCGGAGGGCGCGCAGCCCGCGCAGCCCGCGCCCCCCATGCAGCCCGCGCAGCCCCCGCCTCCCGTGCAGCCCGCACCTCCCGTGCAGCCCCCACCTCCGGTGCAGGGCGCGCCTTCCGTGCGGCTCGCGCCCGCCGCTCCCCACCTGCCGGGCGAGCCGTTCGAGAGCCCGCCGGAGTACCGTCGGCCGCACCCGAAGGGCGGGGTCCCGCGGGGGCTTCCGCGCGCGAGCGCCGCGGTGCCCGACATGGTGCTGGACGGCGCCGACTTCGACCACCTCGCCGTCCGGGCCGCGTCGCTGCGCGGCGACGAGCACCGCTACTACGGCGAGCCGCGGCAGGACTCGGTCGCGCTCTGGCCGATGACGCTGGCGGGCGGCGACGCGCTCCTGGCCTGCGTCGCGGACGGCGTAGGCAGCCAGCCGAACTCGCACGAGGGCTCCGCGCTGGCCTGCGCGCTGCTCCGCGAGGAGATCGAAAGGTCCTCCGCGCGCTGGACGTGGGAGCACCTCGACGTGTTCGCCGCCACCGCGCGCTGGATCGCGGACGCGATGGTCCACCACGCGGAGCGGCGCAACGTGCCCGCCAAGGCGCTGTCCACCACGCTCGTGGCGGCCGCCGTGGACCTCGCGCCGGCCGACGGGCGCCACCGGTTCGCGCTGCTGCGGTTGGGCGACAGCACGGCCTTCCTCCTGCGCGACGGCGTGCTCGGCGAGATCGGCCCGGCCGGCCCGTCCGACGGGGCGATCCTGGACACCGCCACCGACGCGCTGCCGGGCGATCCCCGGGCCGTGCGCACGGAGGTCGGTGAGATCGGCGCCGGCGACGTGCTCGTCCTGTGCACGGACGGCCTGTCGAACCCGATGCGCAGCGACGAGGTGCGGGAGCAGCTCCAGGGGTGCTGGTCCCGTCCCGACGTGCCCGGCGTCCTGGAGTTCGGCTGGCAGCTCGGCTTCCGGGCGAAGTCCTTCGGCGACGACCGCTCGGCCGTCTGCGTCTGGGGGCGGTAGCGGGATGTGGCCGAACGGGACGCAGCTGCCGCTGGACGAACTCACCCTCGGCGCGGAGATCGGCACCGGCGGGCAGGGGAGGGTCCTTGAGGTGCGCGGGGACGGCAGCGGACACGTCTTCAAGGAGTACCTGCAACCTGGGAAGGTGAACGGCGACGCCCTGAAACGGCTGGTCGAGCTGCCCGGCGCGCTGTCCGGGGACGACCGCGCCGCGCTGCTGCGGCAGGCGGCCTGGCCGCTCGCGCGCGTTCTCGACGGCGGGGTCGTCAAAGGCTTCGTGATGCGCAGGGTGCCCCCGGAATTCTGGGGCAGGGCGGCCCCGGGGATGAAGCTCCGCGAATTCCAGTACCTGCTCTTCGAGCCGAAGGCGATGTGGGGCGAGATCACGCCGCCCGGCGCGGACGGGCGGCTGGAGATCGTCCGCAACGCCGTGGCGCTGTTCCGGCTGCTGCACTCCCATCGGCTCGTGGTCGGCGACGTGTCCATGAACAACCTGCTGTGGTCGCCCGGCGGGGACGTCTTCCTCCTCGACTGCGACGGGATCCGCGCGACGGGCACGCACCCGGTCCTTGAGCAGCCGTCCACCCTCGACTGGGACGATCCCGAGCAGCCGGTCACCGGCCCGGACCTGGACACCGACCGGTACAAGCTGGCCCTGCTGGTGGCGCGCGTCCTGACGCGGACGTCCGCGCTGCGTCCGGGAGGGGCGGTCGAGTACGTGCCGGGCGTTCCGGAGCGCATCGCGGGCGAGGTGGCCGCCCGGTTCGCGGAGGCGGCGGAGGGCCGGGGCCTGCGGCCGGACGCGGCGCACTGGGCGCGGGCGCTCGACGAGCGCGGCGTCATCGAGCTCGGCCCGCTGCCGCCGGTGCGGAGGCCGCCGAGCCTTCCCGAGGCCCCCATGGACGGCAGGCGGGGGCAGCGTCCGATGATCCAGCTGCCCCCGGTCTGAGCGTCAGCCCAGGTTCGCCAGGAGGGGCGGCAGGTCGCCGGCGTGGACGACGGTCAGGCGGCGGGTGGCCCGGGTGAGGGCGACGTAGAGGTCCTGGCCGCCCTTGGGGGACTCCGCCAGCACCCCGGCCGGGTCGACGATGATCACGGAGTCGAACTCCAGGCCCTTGGCCTCCTCGGCGGTCAGCACGACGGCGGGGGAGTCGAGGGCCTCGGGGGTCGCGCCCGCGGCGGCGTCTGGGAGGGCGGCGAGGACGGCGGCGTGCCGGGCCCCGGACGTGATGACGGCGAGGCGCCCCTCCTTGAAGGCGCCGCCGATCCCGTCGGGCGTCCCCGCGGCGATGCTCGACAACTCGGACCGGACGAGCGAGGGCAGCTCCGCGACCGGCAGCTCGACCGCGGTGGGCGGCGGGCCGTCGTCCCGGACGGGTTCGGGCGGCGTCTCGCCGGGCGCGACGGCGGCGAGCACGCCGGCGGCGACCTTCATGATCGCGGCCGGGGTGCGGTAGTTGACCAGGAGCCGCTGCTCGCGCCAGCGGCCGGGGACGTACCGGTCGAGCATCTGCCCCCAGGACGCGGCGCCCGCGGCGCTGCCGGTCTGGGCGATGTCGCCGACGACGGTGAGGGACCGGGTCGGGACGCGCCGCATGACGGCGCGCCAGGCCATCTCGGAGAGCTCCTGCGCCTCGTCGACGATGACGTGCCCGTACACCCATTCGCGGTCGGCCATGGCGCGCTGGGCGGTGGTGAGCGGCGGGCCGCCGTCGTGGTGGCGCTCCGCCAGGTCGCTCCCGGAGATCAGGTCGCTCGCGGTGAGCCTCTCGACGTTCCCGGTGTCGGTGGACTCGATCACCTCCTGGGCGTACAGCGCCTCCCGCGCGCGTGCGGCGGCGGCCGCGCGCTCACGGGCCTTCTCGGCGGAGTCGTCCTTGCCGAGGAGGTCGGCGGCCTCGTCCAGCAACGGGACGTCGGAGACCGTCCACGGAGCAATGGACGAACTGTTCGTCGAGCGGAGCTCGTCGGTTGGATGGTGGTGGGTGGGGGCTGGAGGACGGTGCAGAAGGGTCGATTCGGTGGGGGTCAGGCCGGCTCGGGGGCCGATGCGGGTGAGGGACTCGGGGTCGGCGTAGAGGTCGGTCAGGAGCTGCTCCGGGGTCAGCTCGGGCCAGAGCGCGTTGATGGCGCGCCGGACGGCAGGGTCCTGCCAGAGGGTCTCCTTGGCGAGGCGGAGTTCCGCGTCGTCCAGGAGGGGTTCTTCTTCGGCCTCGTCGATGAGTTCCTGGAGCCAGCCGGGGAGGCCGCCGTTCTTGGCGATGTCTTCCAGGGGCTCGTCCATGATGCGGTCGTACTGCTCGGCGCGGTTGACGGCGAGCGCCTCCAGCAGGTCGTGGACGAAGCGGCGCCGCTGGACGTTGTGGGGGAGGCGCAGGCCGCGGGCGCGGTCGCGTGTCCGTTCACATGTCTCGGCGTCGACGACGAGGGTGAGGCCGTCGGTCTCGACGTGCAGGCCGTCCGGGGGGACGCGCTGCCGGTCGTGGACGGCCTCCCGCACCAGGTCGGCCATGCGGAAGTCTCCCTTGACGACGGCGACCGCGGGTTCTTCCCTCGCGGTCGCCTTCAGGCCCGGGTACAGCTCGCCGACCGTGGCCAGGGCGACGTCGGTCTCGCCGAGGCCGGGCAGCACCTGCTCGATGTAGCGCAGGAACGTGGCGTTCGGGCCGACGACGAGGACTCCGCGCCGTTCGAGGACGTCCCGGTGCGTGTAGAGCAGGTAGGCGGCGCGGTGCAGGGCGGCGACGGTCTTGCCGGTGCCGGGACCGCCCTGGACGACGAGCACGCCCTGCAGGCCCGAGCGGATCACCTGGTCCTGCTCCTCCTGGATGGTGGCGACGACGTCGCTCATCCGGCCCGTCCGGCCGCGGCGGAGCGTGGCGAGCAGCGCGGCCTCGCCGACGATGCCGCCGCGTTCGGACTCGTCCAGGCCCTCCAGGTCGAACACCTCGTCGTCCAGCCGGACGACCTCGCGGTGGCGCAGGTGCAGGTGGCGGCGCCGGGCGAGGGTGCCGGGCGCGCCGGGGGTGGCGGTGTAGAACGGGCGGGCGGCGGCGGCGCGCCAGTCGATCAGGAGGGGCTCGTGGTCCTCGTCGCGGAGGCCGACGCGGCCGATGTAGAACGTGTCGCCGGGGCCGTCCGCGTCGGCGCGGTGGTCGATCCGGCCGAAGCACAGGCCGTGCTCGACGCCGCCGAGCCGGGCGAGGCGGCGTGCGGCCTCGTCGGTGGCGACGGTGCTCTCCACCCGGGCCTGGAACGCGGCGCCGCCGCCCGCGGCCGGACCCTCGCGCAGCGCGGCGGCGGCCTTCTCCCGCTCGGCGTCGAGCCGCGTGTACACGCGGGACACGTACTCCTGCTCGGTGCGGATCGCGGCCTGCCGCGCGCGTTCTCCGCTTTCCTCGCGCTGGGGGTTGACAGCGCCCGCTTGACGGAGTCCCATGCCTGAGGTACACTCCTATTCATAGGGTGGAAGTTCTGTGTGCAACTCGTAAGTTGCTACCTTACCATCCTTTCCTGCGCGCTGTACGCGATCTTCCGGTCCGGCCAAAAAGATCATCGTTGTTGTGGTGGACGTCATCCCGGCGGTACCCGCGGGTCACCGGCCTTCGTGAGGCTTTTCGGCGATTGATGCCGGATCTCCCGAAAGGTCGCTACCCCCATGGCCGACATCGCACGTCCGCCGAGCCGGCGAACCTTCCTCGTCACCGGCGGGCTCGCCGCCGCCGTCGCGGCGGCCGGAGCCCCCGGCCCCGCGCACGCCGCCCCCAGCCCCCGGAACCTTCCGCGCGACCCGTTCACGCTCGGCGTCGCGTCCGGCGACCCCGGCCCGGACGGCTTCGTCCTCTGGACCCGGCTGGCCCTGAACCCCCTCGCCGAGGACGGCCTCGGCGGCATGCCGTCCTCGACGGTCCCCGTCCAGTGGGAGGTCGCGTCCGACGAGCGCTTCCGCCGCGTCGTGCGCCGCGGCACCGCCGACGCCAGGGCCCGCTCCGCGCACTCCGTCCACATCGAGCTGAACGGCCTGCGCCCCGGCAGCGAGTACTGGTACCGCTTCCGCGCCGGTAACCACGTGTCCCCGGTCGGACGGACCCGCACCGCGCCGCACCCGTCCACGTACGGCCCGGCCCTCGCCATGGGCTTCGTGTCCTGCTCCCAGTTCGAGCACGGCTACTTCACCGCCTACCGGCGGCTCGCCGAGGAGCACCCCGACCTGATCCTGCACCTCGGCGACTACCAGTACGAGTACAAGAAGGGCGTCTACACCATCCCGGGCGGAAACGTCCGCGACCACGAGGGCCCCGAGACCGTCACGCTGGCCAACTACCGGCTGCGGCACGCCCAGTACAAGTCCGACCAGGACCTGCAGGCCGCGCACCACGCCGCGCCGTGGCTCGTCGTGTTCGACGACCACGAGGTCGAGAACAACTGGGCCGACGACGTCCCCGAGGCGAACTCCGACACCCCGTCGCCCGAGGCGTTCCGCGCCCGCCGCGCCGCCGCGTTCCAGGCGTACTACGAGAACATGCCGCTGCGCCGCCGCTCCATCCCGCGCGGCCCGGACATCCAGGTCTACCGGCGGGTCTCCTGGGGACGCCTCGCCAACTTCCACATGCTCGACACCCGCCAGTTCCGCGACGACCAGGCCTGCGGCGACGGCTACAAGGACTGCCCCGACGCGCTCGACCCGAAGCGCTCCATCACCGGCGACCGGCAGGAGCGCTGGCTGCTCGACGGGTTCCGCCACTCCCGCGCCCAGTGGGACGTCCTCGGCCAGCAGGTGTTCTTCGCGCAGCGCGACAACACCGCCGGGCCCGTCAAGAAGACCTCGATGGACTCCTGGGACGGCTACGCCGCGTCCCGCGACCGGATCACCAAGGGCTGGCTGGACGCCAAGGTCCGCAACCCGGTCGTGCTCACCGGCGACGTCCACGCCCACTGGGCGAGCGACCTGAAGGCGGACTACGACGACCCCGGCTCGAAGACGGTCGGCGCTGAGCTGGTGTGCTCGTCCATCACCAGCGGCGGCGACGGGGCGGACTCCAACCCCGCCGACCAGCCCTTCCTCAAGATCAACCCGCATCTGCGGTTCTACAACAACCAGCGCGGCTACGTCCTCACGAAGATCGGCAAGGACGAGCTGAAGGCCGACTTCAAGACGCTGCCGACCGTCCGGAACCACGACGCGAAGGCGTCGACCAAGGCGACGTTCGTGGTCGAGGACCGCGTGCCCGGCGTCAAGCAGACCTACCTGCGCCCGTACGACTCGCCCAAAGGAGCGGCGCGGTCTCGGTCAGACGACGAGCTGATCCGGCAGACCGTCCAGAACGAGACCCAGCGCCCCTAGACCATCCTGCACGGGGGCGGCGGGGGGGGGGGGGCCGGCGCGGGTTTTCATGTGCGGGGTTCTGCGGGCTATTTCGTTTTCCACGACGGTTTGCAGGGCCTCGCGGAGCAGGTCTGCCGGGCTCGGGAAGTGGTAGGTGAGGGAGCCCAGGGAGACGCCGGCGGCGCGGGCCACGGCGCGGTTGGACCCGGGCCGATGCCCTGGTCGCCGATGAGGCGGAGGGTGGCGTGGAGGATCTGGTCGCGGGCGCTCATTTGTGC
>NZ_JBIRBA010000044.1:0-46630 GCF_044326345.1 Actinomadura sp. 9N215
AGGTGGGGGTTTTTGCGGCATTTTTGGGGGCGGGATTGGTGGGGTTTCGGGTGTGGGGTTGGGGGTGGGGGAGGTTAGGTGGGTGGGGTCGAGTGTGGGCGGGGTGTCGGGGGCGGGTGGGAACATGTGTTCGGGGTGTGTTGTGACGAGTTCAGCAGCGAGCGCCACGTAGGCCAGAGAACACCCCCGGTCCTGTGGGGGGATGCATCTCTAGGCCCGATCGGCCGCCACACGCGCATACAGCGCTCGACAGTGCCACTTTCCGTCCTGTGACCCGGTAGAATGAAATCGGTTCAGGATGCTGCGCCGCCAAGGGGTGCCCAGGGCTCTGACCGAACGTTGAACAGAGCACAAGGGCGCCCTGTCATGTGTGTTACGGGGCACACCGTGCCTCCCTCGGGCGCGGAGCGGCAGACATCCCCGGCAGGAGGATCTCCTTTGGCGTACGACGCTAGTTCGATCACTGTCCTTGAAGGGCTTGAGGCGGTTCGCAAACGCCCGGGCATGTACATCGGCTCGACCGGTGAGCGTGGCCTGCACCATCTCGTCTACGAGATCGTGGACAACGCGGTCGACGAGGCCCTCGCCGGCTACGCCGACGACATCGTGGTGACGCTGATGGCCGACGGAGGGGTGAGCGTCCTCGACAACGGGCGCGGCATCCCCGTGGGCGAGCATCCCGTGGAGAAACGGCCGGCCATCGAGCTGGTGCTGACCACGTTGCACGCGGGCGGCAAGTTCGACGGCAAGTCCTATGCGGTTTCGGGCGGCCTGCACGGGGTGGGCTCGGCGGTTGTGAACGCGCTGTCCACCCGGATGGAGGCCGAGGTCCGCACCAGCGGCCACGTGTGGCGCCAGTCGTACACGTGGCAGGGGCCTGAGACGGAGCTCCGCAAGGGGGAGGAGACCGACGAGACCGGCACCCTCATCAGGTTCTGGCCGGACGACTCGATCTTCGAGACCACCGAGTGGAACTTCGAGACCCTCTCCCGTCGCATGCAGGAGATGGCGTTCTTGAACCGCGGCCTCTCCATCACGTTGCGGGACGAGCGTCCCGATCATGTGAACGGGGAGCCGCACGTCGTCCGCTACCACTATGAGGGCGGCATCGAGGACTTCGTCCGCTACATCAACGCGCGGAAGGACGCCGCCCACGAGTCGGTGGTGTACTTCAGCGACGAAACCACGGGCATGTCGATCGAGATCGCCATGCAGTGGAACTCGTCCTACGCCGAGTCCGTCCACACGTTTGCGAACACGATCAACACGGCGGAGGGCGGCACCCACGAGGAGGGGTTCCGCGCGGCGCTGACGACGATCGTCAACCGGTACGCGCGCGACAAGGGCCTGCTCCGCGACAAGGACGACAACCTCACCGGCGAGGACGTCCGCGAAGGCCTCACCGCGATCATCTCGATCAAGCTGGCCGACCCGCAGTTCGAGGGCCAGACCAAGACCAAGCTCGGCAACACCGAGGCCAAGTCGTTCGTGCAGCGGGCCTGCAACGTGTTCCTGCGCGACTGGTTCGAGGAGAACCCGGGCGAGGCCAAGGAGATCATCAACAAGGCGTCGCAGGCGGCGCGGGCGCGCGTGGCGGCGCGGCAGGCGCGCGACCTGACCCGGCGCAAGAGCCTGCTTGAGTCGACGTCGCTGCCCGGCAAGCTGTCGGACTGCCAGTCCACCGACCCCGGCAAGTCCGAGCTGTACATCGTCGAGGGCGACTCGGCGGGCGGCTCAGCGAAGGGCGGCCGCGACCCGCACTTCCAGGCGATCCTGCCGATCCGCGGCAAGATCCTCAACGTGGAGAAGGCCAGGATCGACAAGATCCTGAAGAACAACGAGGTGCAGGCGATCATCACGGCGCTCGGCACCGGCGTGCACGACGAGTTCGACATCGCCAAGCTCCGCTACCACAAGATCATCCTGATGTCGGACGCGGACGTCGATGGACACCACATCAACACGCTGCTGCTGACGCTGCTGTTCCGGTTCATGAAGCCGCTGATCGAGGCCGGGCACGTCTACCTGTCCCAGCCCCCGCTCTACAAGATCAAGTGGGACGCGCGGGGCTCGGAGGCCGACTACGCCTACTCCGACTCCGAACGGGACGCGATCATCGAGGCCGGGGTCGCCGCCGGGAAGCGCGACCCCCGTCCCCGCGACCTGGTGCAGCGCTTCAAGGGTCTCGGTGAGATGAACGCCAACGAGCTGTGGGACACCACGATGGACCCCGACAACCGAGTGCTGCTGCAGGTGCAGCTCGACGACGCCGCCCAGGCGGACGAGCTGTTCAGCGTGCTCATGGGCGAGGAGGTCGAGCCCCGCCGGGAGTTCATCCAGCGCAACGCCAAGGACGTGCGCTTCCTTGACATCTGAGTACGGCCCGCGCCGAGCTCCCAGCGGTCCGACGGCCCAGCTCCCATCGGCCGGCGGCCAGACTCACCGCTGCGGCCAGGCGGACCGCCGGGGCCAGGTTCAGCGCTGCGGTCAGGTTCAGCGGCGGCGCCAGGCTTACCGCGGCCCGGAGCCGGGTCCCGATGGGCGGCCGGGCTATCAGCGGGGCAGGGCCTGCCACGCGATCGACGGCCAGGCCCGCAGGTCGGCTGGACGGCCGAGATCCCGCGCGGACGGCTGAGGCTACGGCGGCCTGACTCTCGCAGGCGACCGTACTTGCATCCCAACGAGCAGAAGAGGTCTTCAGAGTGACGGACGTGACCACCGAGGGCGGATACCCGGGCGAGCGGATCGAACCGGTCGACATCCAGGTCGAGATGCAGAAGAGCTACCTCGACTACGCGATGTCGGTCATCGTCGCGCGCGCGCTTCCCGAGGTACGCGACGGCCTGAAACCCGTGCACCGCCGCGTCCTGTACGCGATGTACGACGGCGGCTACCGGCCCGACCGCGGTTATTTCAAGTGCGCGCGCGTCGTCGGCGACGTCATGGGGAACTACCACCCGCACGGCGACTCCGCCATCTACGACGCGCTGGTCAGGCTCGCGCAGCCGTGGTCGATGCGGTACCCGCTGGTCGACGGGAACGGCAACTTCGGCTCGCGCGGCAACGACCCCGCCGCGGCGATGCGGTACACCGAGTGCCGCATGGCGCCCCTCGCGATGGAGCTGCTGCGCGACATCGACAAGGAGACCGTCGACTTCTCCCCCAACTACGACGGCCGTTCGCAGGAGCCGGACGTCCTGCCGTCGCGGTACCCGAACCTGCTGGTCAACGGGTCCGCGGGCATCGCGGTGGGGATGGCGACCAACATCCCGCCGCACAACCTGCGGGAGGTCGCCGACGGTGTCCGCTGGTACCTGGACAACTACGGCACGTCCGACGAGGAGCTGCTCGAAGCGCTGATCGAGCGGGTCAAGGGCCCCGACTTCCCGACCGCCGGGCTGATCGTCGGCCGCAAGGGCATCGAGGACGCGTACCGCACCGGCCGCGGGTCCATCACCATGCGCGCCGTCGTGGAGGTCGAGGAGATCCAGGGCCGTACCTGCCTCGTCGTCACCGAACTGCCGTACCAGGTCAACCCGGACAACCTCGCCCTCAAGATTGCCGACGGGGTGAAGGAGGGCAAGCTCGACGGGATCGCCGACGTCCGCGACGAGACGTCCGGCCGGACGGGACAGCGGCTCGTGATCGTCCTCAAGCGGGACGCCGTCGCCAAGGTCGTCCTGAACAACCTGTACAAGCACACGCAGCTGCAGGAGACGTTCGGCGCGAACATGCTCGCGCTGGTCGACGGTGTGCCGCGCACCCTGCGCATCGACCAGTTCGTGCGGTACTGGGTCGCGCACCAGATCGACGTGATCGTCCGCCGCACCCGGTTCTTGCTCCGCAAGGCCGAGGAGCGCGCCCACATCCTGCGCGCCCTGCTGAAGGCCCTCGACCGGATCGACGAGGTCATCGCGCTGATCCGGCGGTCGCCGTCGGCGTCGGAGGCCCAGCAGGGCCTGATGCGGCTGCTGGAGATCGACGAGATCCAGGCGCAGGCCATCCTCGACATGCAGCTGCGCAAGCTCGCCGCCCTGGAGCGCCAGCAGATCACCGACGAGTACGACAAGCTCATGGCGGAGATCGCCGACTACAACGACATCCTGGCCTCGCCGGAGCGGCAGCGTCAGATCGTCGGCGACGAGCTCGCCCCGATCGTCGAGAAGTTCGGCGACGAGCGGCGCACCGAGATCATCCCGTTCGACGGGGACGTGTCGTACGAGGACCTCATCGCCGAAGAGGACGTCGTCGTCACGATCACCCGCGGCGGCTACGCCAAGCGCACTCGCACCGACCTGTACCGGGCGCAGCGGCGCGGCGGCAAGGGCGTCCGCGGCGCGCAGCTCAAGCAGGACGACATCGTCGACCAGTTCTTCGTCACCACGACGCACCACTGGATCCTGTTCTTCACGAACAAGGGCCGGGTGTACCGGGCGAAGGCGTACGAACTGCCCGACTCCGGACGCGACTCGCGCGGCCAGCACGTCGCGAACCTGCTGGCGTTCCAGCCGGACGAGCACATCGCCCAGGTCATGGACCTGCGCGACTACGAGGTCGCGCCGTACCTCGTCCTCGGGACGAAGAAGGGCCGCGTCAAGAAGACCGCCCTCCTCGACTTCGACTCGCCCCGCACCGGCGGCATCATCGCGATCAACCTGGTCGATGACGACGAGGTCATCGCCGCGCGGCTCGTGTCGGCCGACGACGACCTGCTGATGGTGTCCACCGGCGCCCAGGCGATCCGCTTCCGCGCCGACGACGACTCCCTGCGCCCGATGGGACGCGCGACGTCCGGCGTCATCGGCATGCGTTTCGACGAAGACCAGGAAGTTCTGAACATGCTGGTCGTGAAGGACACGTCCCAGGACGTCCTGGTCGCGACCGAGGGCGGCTACGCCAAGCGGACGCCCGTCGACCAGTACCCGCTGCAGGGTCGTGGGGGTAAGGGCGTCCTCACCGCTAAGATCGTGCAATCCCGCGGGATGTTGGTAGGGGCCCTGATGGTGGGCCCGGAAGACGGTGTGTTCGCGATGACGTCCAACGGCGGAGTCATCAGGACCACCGCCGCGGAGATCAAGCAGTCCGGCAGGCAGACCATGGGCGTCCGCCTGATGAACCTCGCGGACGGGGACAGCGTGGTGGCCATCGCGAGGAACGTAGAGTCCATGGAGGACTCAGAGGACGCCGAGGGAGGCGACGAGGGTGAGTGACGTACGGGACATCGTCACGTCCTGCACGTTCATCTTCACCTCCGTCACCGAACCGCTAGGCCAGGAGGACACGTGAGCACCGAGCCCGGCAAGAGCAAGGACGGCCCCGGCGCGGCTGCGCCGGGCGACTCCGGCTCCGGCTCCGGTTCCGGCGAGCCCGCCGGGGCTGAGCCGGGCAGGACCGAGCCCGCCGGGGCTGAAACCGCCGGGGCCGAGCTGGACGGGGCCGAGACCGGTGGGGCCGAGACCGCCACGGTTGGGCCGGGCGGGGTCGAGACCGGTGGGGCTGAGACCGGTGCGGAACCTGCCGGGAAGTCCGATGCCAAGCCGGGCGGGCCCAGCGAATCGGAAAAGGCCAACCAGCCGAACGAGCCGAGCGCGACGAACGAGCCGGGCGTGACGGACGAAGCGGACCGGCCAGGCTCACCAGGCGAAGCGAACCGGCCGGCTCGGTCGGGTCGGACAGGTCGGTCGGCCAGGTCGGCTCGGCCGAGCAGACCGGGTACGTCGGGCAAACCCGATGCCAAGTCGGGAAAGTCGGGTACGCCGGGAAAGGTGGTGTCCGCGGCGGCCGCCAAGCCCGGCCGGGACGAGACGACCGTCGAGATCGACTCTCCCGCGGACGAGACCAGGACCGACCTGTCCCAGGTCGACGACCCGGCGAACAAAGCCGACTCGCCGGAGATCGCCCCCGTCCAGGACACCACCGAACCGCCCAAGGACGACAAGCCCGCCGATCCCTCGCCACAGGGGAACACGCGAAGCGAGCCCGCGCGGAGGCCCACCGGCCCGGCGTCAGACCAGCCCTCCGCAGCGTCCTCAGGTTCAACGTCTGCCGCGCCCGCCGCCTCTGCGTCCGCTGGCCCGACGTCCGCTCGCTCCACGTCCGGCGGCTCCGCGTCCGGCGGCGGCTCCGCGTCTGCGGGCTTCACGTCCGCCTCGCCTTCGGGCCGGGACTCCGGGCCGTCGTCCAGCGCTTCCGGCACTTCCGCCTCTGGACCGGCGTCGCGCCCGTCACCTGGCCGGTCCTCGGCCTCGTCCGCCGGATCTCCCGCCGGCCCGCGACAGGGCTCGGTACCCAGCCCGACCTCGGGATCTTCCCCCGTCCCGCAACCGGGTTCCCCGTCCGGTCCGGCTTCTGGCCCGTCAGCCAGCCCGCAGGGCCCGGCTTCCGGCCGGTCGCCCGCACCCGCGACGGGCTCGGCAACCGGCTCGGCCTCTGGCCGGGCCGCCGGCGGCGCGGCATCGGGTTCGGCCGCCGGCTCGACGGGCTGGGCCAGGCCCACCGAGCCGTCCGGTTCGGTCTCCGCAGGACGTACGGAGAAGCCGAACCCGTCGTTCAACCCGCCGTCGCCTCCGCCACCGCCTCCGCCGTCGTCGGGTAACTCGTCCACTCCGAACTCAGGCCCGTCCGGTACGTCCGGTGCGGCCGCCTCCGGCGGCTCGAAGCGCCCGGGGTTCGCGAGCACCGTCCTCAAGGACCGTCCGTCCACGTCGCCCGCGCCCGGGAAGCGCACGTCCAAGCCCGCCACCGGCGGCAAGCCGGCGCGCAAGGCCCAGCTGCAACTCGCCCGGCTCGAACCGTGGTCGGTGATGAAGTTCAGCTTCGTCATGTCGCTGGTCTGCTTCGTCATCCTCCTCGTCGCCGTGGTCGTTCTCTACGCGATCCTGTCCGGCCTCGGTGTGTTCGACGCCATCAGCGACACGATCAACAGCCTCACGAAGGAGCAGGGCGAGACCACCGGCAGCGTCGACGCCGGCAGCTGGTTCTCCTTCTTCCGCGTCTTCGGCTACACGGTCCTTGTGGGCGCCCTGAACGTCCTGCTCATCACCGCTCTGTCCACGGTCGGCTCCGTGATCTACAACCTCGCCGCAGACCTTGTCGGCGGCGTCGAAGTGACCCTCAAGGAGGCCGAGTAATCGATTTCCGGTTGCCCCGCCAGATGGGGTAACCTCACGGTGCGCCGCCAGCACAGCGGCACAACCCGGGCCTATAGCTCAGTCGGTTAGAGCGCATCCCTGATAAGGATGAGGCCGGAGGTTCAAGTCCTCCTAGGCCCACCCGGGTCAGGCCCCCATCCGGTGCCGAGACCAAAGAAAAGACACCTCCCCTCTGCGGGGAATGCGTGGGACGACCTTCATGTCGTCCCTCTTTCTTTTGCCGCCGCCGTGCTTGGAGCTAGTCGTCCAGCACCGGCACAGGCGACCCCTCCGCCAGTTCCACCTGGTGCGTCGAGGGTGGCCTCCCAGCACTGCGCGTCAGCGCGTCGCGCAGTTCCTCACGCATTGCCGAAGCGACGCGAGAGTAGACGCCCCTGATGCCGCCCAAGCCGTGGGCCGAGGTTCTCGTGCGACAGAACCGCCAGCGTCCGTACCTCCTCCATTCAGGCTCTGGTGGGAATGCCGCTGCGGGTGCGGCGCCAGATCGGCCTGGACGGACAGCCAGTTCACCTCCATTCGCATGGCGGAGCCATGCCCACGCACCCGGACCGGGACTCCAGGCCACGTCTCGGCGAGCAGCGGCACCGGCCGCGACGAGTACGGCCGCTTCGGAACCAACCGGACGCCGCGGGCTTGAAGATCCACGCCTCAAACCCGCTGCACCGCCCGTGCGGCACTGGTGCCAGCGCCGACGTCAGCGCCTCAGGCCCGGTTCCCAAGCGCGCGCATCGCCTCCTCGACGCACCCTCAATACCGAGACGCGCTTCGACGTCGCATCACGGTGACACTGTTCTCGCCGACAGCCCTGCCCACCTTCGGCACGTTGCCGAGACCCGCCGACCTGGGCTCCCGAGCCCCGCGCCCGCGGAATATCGGCAGCGCGAAGCAGGGTGGGGCGGGAGCGGTTCACACCGCGCGAGTTGCATGCACGGCCCCAGCCTCCTCCGCCGTCCACAAGCTTGGACGTCCAGGACGGAACTGGAGAATGCGTCGTCAGGCGGAGCGATGTTGACCGACCCCAAGGTTTCCCGCGCCGCCCCGCCAGCGTTCCTCCAGGAACTATGCCGCTAGCATCCGGACACAACAGGTGCCAGGTCGTCGACCAACTCCAAGCCGTCGACCGGGGTCAGGCGGGCGGCGGGTTCAGGACGGCGGCGGTTCCTGGCGATGCCGTTGGTCGCCATACGGTTTCCAGCATCAAGTGTGAGGACTGATCGACCGAGCTCGTTGTTGCATGCTCAAACGAGAGGCCTTTCTCCACAGGTTGTGGATAACTGGGTTTGCGGTTTGGTGACGTGTCAGGCGGCTCGGCGTGGAATTCGTGGATCAGTTCGATGCGGCCGATGATGTGAGCGTTGAACTGGTCCCGTTCCTCGGCCGCTACTCGTAGTTCGATGATCGTCTGGCCGTTTACCTGGCGGACTGGGCAGCGTTGGCACCTTTCCAGACGCGCCACATGGCGCGACATAGCCCGCGACGTTGGTCGTCCCGGACGCGTTGGTCCTGGTCACGCCCGCCCTAGCAGGGGTCTCCGGGAATTCAGGTCGCCTGTTACCTACATGTTCAGGGCTCGGCTCCTCAGATGCCAGTTGCCGGATGGGGCTGGTGCTGGACGTGGGTGCGCGCTGACCGTCCCCAGTGCGCAACCACGAATGCAGGACGTCGCCGTGCCCATTAGCGAGCGTGACTGTCGGACGGGAGCACAAGCGTTCGTCCGACGCGTGGTTGCCCAATCGACCTCGCGGCCAACGTATGCGCACTACAGATGGCTACAGCACCGGCTTGCAAAGCCGGGCGTCAACGTTCTCATGGGAGAGCGAGGGTCGGGCCGGGCCCGAGCGTTCGGCCGATGTGTGGCTGTCCGGACGGCGGCGGTGGCCGGATGAATGGTATTGAAGCCCGCTACAGCACTCACTCTGACTGGGCTCTCGCCCCGGCCCCCTGGCCTCGACCTCGTCCCTGGGCTGCTTGATCAGCTGGTCGACCGGCGAGTCGACCGGTTGTGAGTCGATTTGCGCTGCATGGTCGTCGCAAGACGCGCTCGCGTCGCGCCGAGATCGGGCGCGGGCGGCGAGGGCGGGCGTGGGTTGTCCTGGTGTGGGGGCCGCCACCTGGGGTGGGGACGCAACTGGGGATTGTCGGTGGGCTCCGTCGTCCACCGGGCGGACTGGGTTGTGGAGGCCGACCGTCCACAGCGTGTGAAAGGGGTGTGGAGGATGACACGATGGCGGTGGCTTATCTGCTGGTCAGCGGGTTGTCCACGACGTGGATAAGTGGTCCCGCGAGTTGGGGACGAGCTGGGGAAGAATGGTGGACGTGATCCCTGCCGGTCGTACCCAGGTTGTGCACGGCAGTTATCCACAGGTTGTGGATTCTGTGCATGGCGCCCTCGCTGCGTGGATGCTGGAGGAACGGCGCTTGGTGCGCCGCACAAACCGTGGAAAGCCTGGCTGTTCTGGGGATCCGCCTGTGGATGTGACCTCCCAGAGCGCCTGCCCGCACGACAAGGGAGGTGTGTGCAAATGCTGTCCCCAGCCTGTGGATAACAGCTTCTAGAGGTCCTTTGCCAGCGGATGCCGGGGCTCGTAGATCGGCAACTCCGCGCCGCTCGGCAGTCTGATCGCGGCGAGCAGCCCCCAGCTCTCCTCGGTAACGGGCACGTCGACCTGGACGCCGCGGGCTCCCAGCCCTTCGAGCGTGGTCCGGATGTCGTCGCACATGAGGTAGAACTCGTGGCGCGGCTCGCTCTGGGTGGGGTGCGCGGCGAGCTCGGCCGGCGGCAGCTTGAAGATCAACCAGCCGTGGCCCGCGTCGACGTCCGGAAACCCCAGGACGTCCCGGATGAACGCGCGGTCCGCCTCGGCGTCGCGGCTGTAGATGATGACGTGTGCCCCGTTGATCATGGCTCCCCCTCGCTCCCTGTCTGGTCCTTTCCCCCGGGTACGGGCCGAATCGGAGGAAAGCCCCGCTGACCGCGGGATGAGAGAGGCGGTGCTCTTCGTTGATCTGTGCATGGTCCGCACGTTCCGGCTGAACGTCCGCATGAAGTCAGGCGCCGCGCCACGCCCGGCGGAGCGGGCGCGCACGTGCGCGCGATGGCCCGAAGCCGGTGCTACGAGGTACGGAAGGAGCGGCCCGACCTGCGAACATTCGTTCGAACGCGTGCTACGCTCGCCCCATGGGGCAGTTGCTGAACGAGCCGGTCCGCGCAGAACACGATCTTGCGGGAAAGCTCACCGCGTACGAATGGCGGGGGACGCGCTACGCCGTGGACGAGGTCCTGAAGACGTACGGAACGGCCCGGGAGGGCCGGGTCTACCGGGTCCGCGTGACGGGCGCCGAAGGTGTGGCGGTCGTGGAGCTCGGCCGTGACGAGGACAGGTGGCGACTCCGCCACGTCTTCTCCGCCTGAGGGTCCCGCCACCACCCCTCGACCCGATCAGCAAACCACCCCCAGTCTGAACCGCCACCCCGTCGCGCAGCCGGAGCAACCCACCGCTTCGCGCGCTGAGCAACCCACCGCTTCGCGCGCAGAGCAACCCGGCGTTTTGCGTGCACAGCAATCCGCTTCGCGCGTGGAGCGATGTACCGCTTCGGGGGCAGGGCAGTCCGGTGTTTTGTGCGCAGAGCAATCCGCTTCGCGCGTGGAGCGATGTACCGCTTCGGGGGCAGGGCAGTCCGGTGTTTTGTGCGCAGAGCGATCCGCTTCGCGCGTGGAGCGGTCTGCTGCTTTGCGCGTGGAGTGGTCTGGCGAGGTGGTTGGTTCGGAGTGGTCTGGCGAGGTGCGTCCTGTATGTCGTCAGCTCGGGCCTCGGTCTGGTCGACGGGCTGCCCATGGGGCCGATGAGGCTGTTGAGGGTGGGGCGGAGTCGTCCGCCGGGGCACGGTCCGCGCGGCGTGCCGTCCCTTGGGGCGGTGAGGCAGGGGTTGAAGTGTCGGAGGCGGCGCGGTTCGGACGGAGTGCTTCTTCTCGGTCTGGTGAGACTGCAGGGCTTGGGGTGGAGGCGTTGGCTGAGGCGCAGTTTGCGATGCCGTGCAGCTCGCCGTGGGCCGGGCGGATGGACGGGTCGGCGGCTTCGAGGAGGTCGATGTCGAGGAGCGAGTCGCCGGCGGCGAGGGTCGTGGACGCGCCCGTCCGGCGGGCGATCTCCGCCGCGGCGGCTGCCTTCGTCAAGCCTGCGGGCAGGCAGTACACCTTGCGGCCCTGCAGGGACGTCCGCCAGCCGCGCTCGGTGCACCAGGCCGTGAGGTCGTCCACCCATCCTGGTGGGAGCGCGGCGCGGTCGACGACAGTGCGCAGTGTGCTGCCTCTGGGGCTGGGTGGCAGGCTGTTGAGGGTGGGGCGGAGCTGGCCGCTGAGGTGTGGTGTGGGTGGAGTGCTGGTCTCTGGTCTTGGGCGTCTGTTGGATGTGGGCAGGGGAGATGGCTGAGGTGAGAGCTGGGGGGTGGTCTGGTTTGCGGTCGCGTGGGTCCGTTAGGGCTGGGGCTGGTGGTCCGTCTGGGCGGGGTGCCGGTCTTCGGGCTGGTGAGGCTGAGGGTGAGGTGTTGGAGGAGGGGTGGGCTGGGGAGGGTGGGGGTGGCGAGCCGCCGGTTGCTTCTCGGGGTGGTGATGGCGGGGGCGCGGGGGGTGGGGATCGGACGGTTTGGACGCGTGTTGACGGGGTTCAGGGGGTGCCGCTTGACCTGTTGACGGCCCGGATCGGGCGTCGGCACTACGCGCCGCATATCCATGACGAGTACGCCATCGGGGTGACCGTCGACGGTCTGGAGACGATGCGTTACCGCGGCGAGAAGGTCTACTCGGGTGCGGGGAGCCTCGTCGTGGTCGAGCCGGGAGAGGCGCACACGGGTGGGCCGGCCCGTCCGGAAGGGTTCGCCTACCTGTGCCTGTATCCGGGGGCCGAGTTGCTGGGCGCCGCGGTGAACTCGGACGAGGAGCCGGCGTGGCCGCACTTCCGGGAGCCGATCATCGACGATCGGCAGCTCGGCGAGGCGTTGCGGCTCGCGCACCGCGCTCTGCGTCGAGGCGAGGACCCGCTGGAGGGCGAGTCCCGGCTGCTCGGGGTGCTGGGCGCGCTCGTCCGGCGGCATGCGGGGCCGGGGCCGGAGGAGGTTCCGGGGCGGCGAGGCGCCGATGCCGGGCGGATCGCCCGCGTCGTCTCGGCGCGTCTGTCGGACGAGATGCTCGCGCCGCCGACGCTCGCCGAGATCGCGGGCGACCTGGAGCTCTCGCGGTACCAGCTGTTGCGCGCGTTCCGTGACGCCATGGGCATGCCGCCGTACGCGTGGCTTGCCCAGCACCGGGTCACCCGGGCCCGTGCGCTGCTGGACGCGGGGCACCGGCCGGCGGAGGCCGCGACGCTCGTCGGGTTCGCCGACCAAGCGCATCTCACGCGGTGGTTCCGGCGCGTGGTGGGCGTCACTCCGGGCGCGTACCGCAACAGCGTTCAAGACAGCGCGATGCGCCGTCCCGCATTCTGAACCTGTCCGTTCGGCCGCTTTGCCTGCACTGGACGGGCGGGAATCGGAGGTCGTGTTGAGTCGTCGTGGCTGGGTGCTGTTCGCGCTGATGGGCGTGCTGTGGGGCATCCCCTATCTGATGATCAAGGTGGCGGTCGAGGACGTCTCGGTGCCGATGGTGGTGTTCACCCGGACCGCGCTCGGCGCCGCCGTCCTGCTGCCGCTGGCGCTCCGGGCGGGCCGGCTCGGTGTGGTGCGTCGGCATTGGCGGCCCCTCCTGGTGTTCACCGCGGTGGAGATCCTCGGCCCGTGGGCGCTGCTGTCGGACGCGGAGAACCGGCTGACCAGCTCCATGACCGGGCTGCTGATCGCCGCCGTCCCGATCGTCGGGGTGGTGCTGGCCAGGCTCACCGGAGACGGGGAGCGGCTCGGCCCGGTGCGGTGGGCGGGGCTGCTGGTCGGGCTGGTGGGCGTCGGCGTGCTGGCCGGACCGCATCTCGGCGGAGGCAGCGCGTGGGCGATCGGCGAGGTCATGCTGGTCGCGGTCGGCTACTCCATCGCCCCGATGATCGCGATGCGGCGAATGCAGGACCTGCCGAGCCTGCAGTTGGCCGCGTTCTCGCTGGCCGTGGCCGCGCTCGTCTACACCGGTCCGGCGGCCGCGACCTGGCCGGAATCGATGCCGAGCGGCCGCGTCCTCGCCGCGCTCGTCGGGCTCGGACTGGTGTGCACGGCGTTGGCCTTCATCGTGTTCTTCGAGCTGATCCGGGAGGTCGGCACGTCCAGGGGGATGGTGTTCACGTATGTGAACCCGGCGGTCGCCGTCGTCGCCGGGGTGGTGTTGCTCGGCGAGCCCCTCACCGGGACGATCATCGCCTCGTTCGCGTTGATTCTCGGCGGCTCCGTCCTTGCGACCGCCCAGCGCAGCCCGTCTCGGAAATCGGCCGAGCCGGTCCGGGATACGGCTGCCGAGCCCGAGGAAGCGTCAGCGTCCTGACGAGTGGGGGCGGCGGCCGCCGGTGCGGGCTGGAGGGGACGCGGCGATCGTCTCCGTGTGAATCCCCGACTCTTCTGACCGCTCCGGCCGTCCTGGGCATCCCGACCGCCCAGTCGTCCTGAGCATCCAGCCGTCCTGACTGTCTCGGCCGTGTTCCTAGATGTCCCGGCCGTGCTGACCGTCCTGGATGTCCCTGGCGTGCTGGCCGTCCTGGACGTCTCGGCCGTCCTGAATGTTCTGGCCGTCTTGATTCTGAACGTCCCGGCCGTGCTGAGCGTTCTGGCCGTCTCGGCTGTTTGGTTGTTCTGGGTGTCCCGGCTGTTCTGGCTGTGCAGGGCTCGGTGGTGCTGGGTTGCGTGTGCGGGGGCGGGACGTTGGCCGGGTCGAGGCCGGGACGCTGGTCGAGCAGGTCGGCGAGGCGGCGGGCCCGGCCACTCGCTTGCCACCACCCGCGCCGTGCTGGACCACCGGGTGGTCATGGACGATTACATGGCGCCGGGTTTGGCGGGGGTGGGTGAGGCGTTGATGACGGTGATGCGAGCGCGATCCAGTACCGGTCCTCGCCGCGGTAAGCGGTTGGTCTGCTTGACCGAATGGGGTGTCAGGGATTCGGTTAGCTGCTCGGGCTGATGTTAGTGAGGTCTCAGCGTCCCCGGTTCACGCGTTTCCACGTAGTGACGGGCTTGGTTGGTGTGGGGTCAGCGGAGCGTGACTATGAATTTGTCGGCCTTGCCGATGTTGCCCGCGGGGTCGATGGCGCGGTATTCGACGGTGTGCCGGCCTTTGCCGAGCTTGCCGTAGGTGAGGCTGTCGATGACGGTGCCGTTCTCGGTGAACAGCCAAGGGGCGGACGAGTCCGTCGGCCAGCCGAAGTAGTTGAACCAGCCGTCGCCGTCCACGCGGAACTCGGAGACGACGACGCCTGGGCGGTCGTCCGCGCCGGTCAGCCGCATGGTGAACGGGCCGTCGAAGACGTATTCGGGCGTGCGGCCTGGACGGGTCCGGCTGTGCGTCGCCTTCGACAGTTCGTACTTCACCGCCGGGCCCTGCGCGTCGATCGTCCACGTCCGGCTCTTGGAGCCGACGCGTGCGACCAGCTGATGCGTGCCCTTGTACATGCGGAACCGTGCGAGATCGATGTCCCGCTCACCGCCGCGTACGCGCCGACCGTCCAATTCCCAGCGGACGGCCGGAACGCTATGCACGGGATGTGTCGTCTCCGCGTACACGACTGATTCGTTGCCCACAGGCTTGTCGGTCGGTGTGGACGAACTGAAGTCGACCGGCACGTTCTCCGGCGGGGTCTTCACGCTGGTGTCGACCGTCCAGGTGCGTACCTGGGTGAGCGCGACCGACGCGCGTAGGGCCGGGTCCCGGACGAACGGAGTGGGGTCGGCGACCGTCGCCTGGACGGTGTGCGTGCCCTTCTTCAGATGCAGCCGGGACAGATCAAGGTTGGCGCCCTTCCGCACAATCTTCCCGTCGACCTTCCAGATGACGGACAACGTGTGACTGGACGGATGCATCGTCTCGACCCACAGAACACGGTCGGCACCCACCGGCGTGGTTGTCGGGGTGTGGGCCTGGACGAGGTTGACCTTGGCTGAGATCCGCTGGGTCATCCGTTCACGGGACACCTGGTCGAAGTAGTAGCCGAGCGTTTTCATCATCGAGTGCTGGCTCGGCCTCCACACGCCCTTGCTGAAATACATCCCGCCTTCGTACCGTCCTATGGTTCCTCCGGACTCGCTTCGTTCGCCGAGCCACCGCCACCACTTCTTCTTCTGCGTCTTCAGCTCTTCCTCGGTCAGCAGCGTGTGGTGGATGGAGTCGGGCTCCGGGCCGGCGTACGTCCCGCCAGGAACACCGCGCTGGTAGTAGTCGTACTCGTCGTCCAGCCCACCCAGTGAGTGGCCGAGCTCGTGCGGCGCGATGAGAGCGGACATCGCGTTGCCGCCGGACGCCGTCGCGTAGGCGCCGCCTGCACCGCCGTAGGTGTCGCTGTTCGCGAGCCCGAGGATCTGACGGTTCGCTGTGGTCGTCCCTGGGACGAGGTCGGCGTACGTCTTGGCGGCCGCGCCGTTCATGACGAGGAGCCGCTGGACGCCGTCCGCCCGGCAGCCGCTCCAGAACGCCATGCTCAGCGGTGTCGTGCGGCGCGGGGACGACAGCGACGGGTCGCAGCTCACCCCCGACTCGCCGGACGGGATCTCGACCGCGTACACGTTGATGTAGCTGCGATACGACTTGAACGGTTCGATCGTCCACAGGTCGTTGAGGTGCTCGGCGTAGTGGGCGCGGAACTTGGGCATGTCCGCCGTCGTGTAGCCGTCGCCGAGGATCACGAGGTTGAAGCGCTTGGCCGGGTCGCCGGTGACCTGCACCGGGACCACCTTCGCGTCCGACGGATCCGCCGCGGGTGCGCGCGCCCCGTACGCGAGAGCCCCGTGCGCGGGAGCCCCGTGCGCGGGAGCCCCGTGCGCGGGAGCCGCCGTCAGGGACAGGACTGTCACGGCCGCCGCCCCGATCGAGGTCGTCATACCCGTCCACATGCGCAGACCTCCTCGCGGCGGCGCACGCGGCAGGCGGGGTGCCGCCCGGGGGGACGCTGCGCCCGGCACATCCCGCTGATCACTCGGGACTGTCCGGATTATCGCCTGAAGATCCGGATTTGTCGCTACCGTTTGCCGCGCTGTCCGTCCGCCAGTCCCCGGGCGACCCGGGCGCCGCCAGCCCGCCGCTGCACGGCCGCCGACAGGACGGGCGCGAACCCGCCGATCATGGCGCCGAGCCGCAGGCCGAGCGGCGCAACGTCGATCTCGGCGACGTTCCGCTCGATGGCCCGGACGGTCGCCCGCGCCACGTCCTCCGGAGACCGGGTTCCGACGCCGCGTGGCAGCGTGACCCCGGCGTCGGCGAACATGCCCGCGTCCCGGATGAACCCCGGGAAGATCGTCGACACGCCGACGCCGTGCGGCCGCAGGTCCTCGCGCAGCGCCAGCGCGAACCCCCGCATCCCGAACTTCGTCGCGTTGTAGAGGGACGCGTTCCCGGACGCCGCCTTCCCCGACAGCGACGAGACGAAAA
Source organism: Actinomadura sp. 9N215 (assembly GCF_044326345.1). NCBI lineage: Bacteria > Bacillati > Actinomycetota > Actinomycetes > Streptosporangiales > Thermomonosporaceae > Actinomadura > Actinomadura sp. 9N215. The sequence goes on from NZ_JBIRBA010000044.1 coordinate 16,696, forward strand.
CCAGCTGCCCGCGGCCACGATCGGCCATTCGCGCGCTCGCGAGCTTCGCCATCACGATCGGCGCCCGCAGGTTCACGTCCAGCGCCCGGTCGATCTCGGTGATCGAGTAGTCGGCCAGCGGTCCGGACGCCGGCAGTGCCGCGTTCGCGACCAGCACGTCCACCGGGCCCGCCTCGTCCAGCAGCCGCTCGGCGGCCGCACGGTCCGCCAGGTCGGCGGCGATGGCCCGGGCGCCGCCGCCGAGACGCTCGGCCAGCGGCTCCAGGACGTCCGCCCGGCGGCCCGTCAGGACGAGCCGGGCGCCCCGCCCCGCCAGCGCCGCGGCGAGCGCCCGCCCGATCCCGCCGCTCGCGCCGGTCAGCAGGACATTCGCTCCGCGCAACTCCATGCCGCGATGATGGCGGATCGGTGAGCGCTTCCGCTTCCCGGTCGGCTCACACCGGGCGGGCCGCAGACGGGACGGGGACGGGGACGGGGACGGATGAAGATCGTCACATTCCGATCCGCCACAGCAGCAGGATGATCGACGAGAGCACCAGCCCGGCGGTGCCCAGCGCCACCTCGCCCAGCGCGATCATGGCGGCGCATCCCAGCGCGGTCACCCCGGCGGCCAGCACCAGGCCCCGCGCCCCGGACGGCTCCTCGTCCGGGGCGCCCGAGTCGAACTCGCGTTCCCAGCGCCGGAAGTCGTCCTCTGCCATCGGCACTCCCGAAGGTCGTCCCCCGGATTATGCGGCGGTCCGCGCGTCCGGGCGAGATGGCGCGGGGGTGACGGCATCGACACCAGATTTGGACGCTGGGTCCGATACCGGTGAGCGGGGTGCTGAACGCCTGGGAACGGTTGCTAGGCTGCGGAGAGCCTGGGGGAAGCAAGCGCTGATGTGAAGGTCCCCCGGGATTTGACTGAATAGTCGAGGTGAAGGGGTCCCACCGTGAAGAAGCTGCTCATCCTGGCCGTCGTCGCACTCGGTGGTTTCGCTGTCTGGCGTCGGCTGCAGCAGGACCGCGCCGAGCTGGACCTGTGGACCGAGGCCACGTCGTCCGACAACTGAGCATCCTTCATCCGGCCCGTCCGCTGAGGCGCGGCCTGTGCGGGCCGGGATGAAAGGTGTTCACCGACGCAGGCGATAAGGTCCCCGGCGTGAACGAAGCAGCCCCGATCACCGTCGCCTGCCTCGATCTCGCCGGGACCACTGTCGCGGACGGCGAGACCGTCCACACCGCCTTCGCCGAGGCGATCGCCACCCTGGGGATCGTCTCCGGCACGGCGGCATATGACCGTGCTTTTGCACGGTTCCACGAATCGCGCGGCGGGTCGAAGCTGGCCGTCTTCCGGTCCCTCTTCGCCGAGGACCGCGCCCAGGCGGCGAACCTCGCGTTCGAGCACTCCTACGACGACCTCGTCGACCGCCGCGGCCTGCGCTCCGTGCCCGGCGCCGACGACGCTCTCCTGCACCTCCGCGCCGCCGGGATCCGCGTCTGCCTGATCACCGGCTTCGGCCGCGGCACCCAGGCCCGCATCATCGACACGCTCGGCTGGTGGGACCGCGTCGACCTGACCCTCTGCCCGGCGGACGTCCCCCGCGGCCGCCCGTGGCCCGACCTCGTCCTCAGCGCCGCCCTCCGCCTCGGCGTGGACGACGTCCGCCACATTGCCGTCTGCGGCGACACCGCGAACGACATGCTCACCGGGCGGCGCTCCGGCGCGTCCATCGTGGCGGGCGTCCTCACCGGCGCCCACGACCGCGACCGCCTCCTCACCGCGGGCGCCACCCACATCCTCCCCAGCGTCGCCGCCCTCCCCGGCCTGGTCCTGCCCGCGTCCGTCGATGACGCGCTGGCCGCAGACCACGGGTAGGCTTGTGCCGCCGCGCAGCGGCGCCTGCCGCGAAACGGCGGCCGGGACGCGGCGAGGGGCCTTAGCTCAGTTGGTAGAGCACCGGCTTTGCAAGCCGGGTGTCAGGGGTTCGAATCCCCTAGGCTCCACCCGGAGAACGCCTTCGTCCTGACCACGGACGAGGGCGTTACGTGCTTCACAGGGTGATCGAGTTCGGGAAGTAGATCCGGGCGGAGCCGGAGTGCTCCCGTGAGGTGACGTCCACGCGCCGGTACCGGGACGGATCGACGCCGCGTGCGACCGCCTCGCGGTAGAACCTGTCGCTGAGCGCGACGACCAGGTCGGCTCCCGACAGCTGCTGGGCGGTGCGCAGCTGGGCCGAGTCCAGCAGCCGGTGCACCTCGTACAGGGCGACGCCTGCGTGGCCGTGCTCGTCCGCGATCACCTCGCCCGCGTGCAAGGCGAGGCGTAGCCGCGGCCGGACTTCCCGGCCCAGGTTTTAGTCGTCCAGGCGATCGGCAAGATGCGCCGGGAATCGATCGAGCAGCGTGGTCTTCGATATCGAGCCGGAGACCAGGACGAGGACGCCGTCGCCGCGGTCCTCGATGTGGCGTTCGCCTGGTTCCACCTGCGCGGCGGCGAACGCGTCTTCGAGAGCGCGGTACGTCGCCCGGCGTGCTTCGCGGCCTGCGCGGTGTCCGTCCGCTCGCCGAAGCCCGCGATGTCGAGAGCGAAGATCACCCGGTGGACGGGCCATCGCGACGGTTCCACCCGTCGTGTCTCACCTCTTAACGGTCGGCGCTCTTCGGGAAGCCCAGGTCATCGGGGGCGGCGGCCCTGGTGGCGGCGGGTGTTCTCCGTCCAGGACAGGTCTTCTCCGCTGTGGCCCTGCGAGCCTCTGTCCCATGCGCGCATGTCGCGGCGGTTCTCGCGCGCGTTGGCCGACAGTTCCGCACCGTTTCGGAAGCGGTGGCCTCGGCGGCGGAGACGTCGGTCGTAGGCCGCTCCGAATGCGAGCAGCAGAGCGAAGAATCCGGGGACGAGCCACCACCACATGACGTCATGTTCGGTGGTCAGAGGTGGGGTGGGGTAGGGAAAACTGCACACATCGGGCGTCCGGGAACGGCTCCCTGGGTGGGGGTGTTGGCGGGGCGGACTCTTTTGAGGCGGGGTCAGACTGTTTTGAGCATTCCGCCGTCGATGACGAGATCGGAGCCGCTCATGTTGGCCACGCGGCCGGAGGCGAGGAACACCACGAGGGCCGCGATCTCCTGGGGGTCGGCGAATCTGCCGGTCGGGAGGCCGACGAGCGCCGGGAGCCGATCGGCGATGTGCTCCCGGGGAATGCCCGCGCGCTGGGCGAGTGTGTCGCCGGGGCCGCCCGGGGAGGTCCACAGGTCCGTCCAGACGGGGCCGGGGGAGATCGTGTTCACGCGGAGTCCGCGGCCGCCGAACTCCTCGGCCAGCGCCTTGCCGAGGTTGGACAGTGCGGCCTTGGCCGCCGACTGGGCGACCAGGCGCGGCTGCGGAACCCGGGCGTTGATCGAACCGATGTTGACCACCGCGCCGTGTCGGTCCAGGAGGCTCGGCAGGGCGGCGCGGGTCGCGCGGACGGCCGACATGAACGTCAGGTCGAGGGTGTGGCGCCAGGCGTCGTCGTCGAGTTCGAGGAATCCCCCGGCGGGCGTCGATGTGCCCGCGACGTTGTTGACGAGCAGGTCGACGCCGCCGTGCCGTTCGATCGCGTGCCGCACGAGACGGTCTGGCCCGTCGGGGGTGCCGAGGTCGACCGCGAGCGTGTCGGGGGTCGCGTCCCGCAGGGCGCCGGTAACCGTGCGGCTGCCGGCGACGACTGCGAAACCGCCCTCGGCCAGGGCGCGCACGATCGCCAATCCGATGCCCCGGCCCGCGCCGGTCACCACGGCGATGCGCGTTCTACTCGACGTTGTCATCGCGATGTCCTCCACCCGCCGCCGCGGGGTTGCAGGGTACGAATCCTCACGTCGGTCAGCATCCAGGTTGAACTATGGTTCAAGTCAATGAGTGAGCTGTCGATAGCCCAACTGCGGGCCAGGACCGGGCTGGCGTCGTCCGCCCTGCGGTTCTACGAGCGCAAGGGACTGCTCCACGCCGCCAGGCGCGCGGGCGGCAAACGCGTCTACGACGAGGACGCCGTCGAACAGGTCGCGCTCATCGACCTGCTCAAACGGGCGGGCTTCACGCTGTCGGAGATCGCGGCGCTGGTCGGCCCGAGCGGCCGCAGCGCACCGGACTGGCGGACGATGGCGGCGGCGAAACTGCGCGAGCTCGACGACCGCGTCCAGCAGATCGAGCGGGCGCGTAAGGCGCTGCGGCATGCCATCGACTCCCGGCACGAGCTTCTCGACGATTGTCCTGTGCATCGCCGCATCCTCCGAGCGCACGCCGAAACGCTCGCGGCCGATGCGAAGAGCGCGCCAGCGAAGAGCGCGTCAGCGAAGAGCGCGCCAGCCAACAGCGCGTCTGTGAAGAGCACTTCTGTGAAGAGCGCGCCAGCGAAGAGTGCTTCTGTGAAGAGCGCGTCTGTGGAGGGTGTGTCGGTCAGTGGTCGGGGTGCTGGGTCTGCTTGAGTTGGTATTCAATGCGGGATTTGCGTGGCCATAATGGCGCGCAAAGGTGTGGGGGGCGGCCGCCTGGCGGAGGAACGGCGGCCGCCATTGGGCCTTTTAGCGGCCCGGGGTGCGCTGGGACTCGGCGCCCTGCGCGAACGCGGCGCGGAAGGTGATCTCGCCGAAGATTCCGTCGGCGTCGATCTCCTTGCGCTTCTGGAAGGCCTTGACGGCCGCCGTGGTGGCCGGGCCGTACTGGCCGTCCACGACGAGCGACGAGTTCTGCAGGACCTTCATCGCGTACTGGATGCCCTTGATCTGGGCCTTCCGTCCGTTGCCCGCACCGACCTCGCCGCCGTCGTCACGGAGTGCGCCCCAGGTCTCGACGTCGAGCCTGCCCGTCTGGGGCAGGCCGTGCGACCCCTGGTACTTCTTCAGCGCCGGCCCGAGGTTCGACGGCCAGCCCTCGCCTGCGGACGTCGGGGTGCAGTCGCCGTAGAACTTGAACTGCACCAGGTAGCAGCGCATGGAGGCGATGCGGTAGTCGCTGTCGCCCGGGCCGAGTTCGACCCACGGCTGCGACTCGATGGCCCTGGCCACCGCGGGGTCGGTGTCCTGGCCGTCGGCGTTGGCCGTCCCCATCGCGCCCATGGTGGTGGCGACCGCCAGCGCCGCCATCGCGAGGCCGAGCACTGCGCGTAGCAAGATCTTCATCTGTGGAATCCCCCATTCCGGTTGATTGGATCCTGTACTTCGGTGTGATGCCGACCGCTGGGGAATTGTTCTCGGTAATCTCGTCCAATTTATTTGGACGGTGCCCGACGAATGGGGCCGGGTGCTGGTTTACATGCGTTTGAATAATTTACTTAAATTGGGTTGGGGCGGCGGTGTGCTCGTGGTGCCACAGGGAGTGGTGGGTGCCGGGCAGGGCGTCCGGCCTTGGAATTCTCGTGGCGCGCGCGTGCTTCGAGTGACATTCTCAGGGAGACCGGCGGCAATCGAACAGTGGACGCCGGGGCCCGGTGCCGTGGAGTCCGACCGGCCGCGACGGCAGGAAGGCAGGCCATGCAAGCTCCCGACGAGGACACGATCCAGCTTCTCCCGCACTTCGCCTGCCGCCTGGCCGGGCACGAGATCGGACCCGACGAGACCGCCAGCAGGTTGCTCATCCACCTCGCGCTCGAAGCGGGCAGGCTGTCCCGGTCGGCCATGGCCGCGCGCCTCTGGCCCGACCTGGACCCGATGAGCTCCGCCAAACGCCTGCGCCAGTTACTCTGGCGCATCCGGCCGGAAGCGCGATCCATGGTCGTCATCGGCGCGGACTCGCTCCGGCTCGCCGACGACGTGACCGTCGACTACCACGCGGCCAGGAGCCTCGCCCAGCACATCCTCCACGCCGTCCCGAGCGAACTGCACGAGATCGACCCGCTGATCGTGCGCCTGCTGAGCACCGAACTGCTCCGCGACGGACACGACGAGGAGATCATGAACGAACGGTACCGATGGGACCGGCTCCGCCTGCTCGCCCTCGAAAGGCTGGCCACGACGGCCCTGGAACTCGGCGACACCGAGAGCGCCATCGTCCTGGCCACCCTGGGGAGCCATGTGGACGACCTCGCTGAGATCCCGCCGCGCGTCCTCGTCCAGGCCCACCTGATGCGCGGCGACACGGTCACCGCCTACCGCACCTACCTCGACTACGGCGCAGTGGTGCGGCGGGAGCTGGGCGTGGAGCCGGGCCCCGCCCTCCAGGATCTCGTCGCCCGCCTCCGCTGATCCATCTCCGTTGATCCGTCTCCGGCCTCCGTTGATGCGCGTCCGCCTCCGGTGGCTCGTCGTTGGCCTTCGCTGATGCGTTCGTCAGGGTTGTTCGTCGGGGCGTTCGCGGGGGCCGGTGAGGCCCATGTCGTAGGCGAAGATCGTGGCCTGGACGCGGTCCCGGAGGCCGAGCTTGCCGAAGATCGCGTTGACGTGGGTCTTCACCGTCGCGGTTCCGATGCCCAGCGCGGCGGCGATCTCGGCGTTGTTGAGGCCTTGGGCCACGGTGCGCAGGACGTCGATCTCCCGGTTGGTGAGCAGCCCGAGGCGCTCGTCCGGGCGCGGCCGCGCGCCGATCGAGCCCGCGGCGAACGCGTCGATCAGCTGGCGGGTCACCGCCGGGGCCAGCATCGCCTCGCCGCCCGCCACGGTGCGGATCGCGTCCAGGAGGTCCTGCGGGTCGCAGTCCTTGAGCAGAAAGCCCGAGGCGCCGGCGCGCAGGGCGCCGAACACGTACTCGTCGCGCCGGAACGTCGTGAGCACCAGGACGCGGGTCGAGGGCGCCACCGTGGACAGTTCGCGGGTGGCCTCCAGGCCGTCCATGCCGGGCATCCGGATGTCCATGAGGACGACGTCCGGACGGCAGCCCACGACCGTCCGCAGGACCTCGGCCCCGTCGGCGGCCTGCCCGACGACCGTCAGATCGGGCTCCTCGTCGATGATCGCGGCGAATCCCACCCGGACCACGGGCTGGTCGTCGGCCACGAGCACGCGGATCGTCACGGCCGGGCTCCCGCCGTCGCGTCCGGCGTCGCCTCCAGCGTTTCGAGCAGTTCGCGCATGCCCGCCAGTGCGGCCCGCGCCTCGCCGGCCACGACGGCGAGCGCGGCACTCCGGTCGTGCTCCGGACCGCCGCGCAGCGCCGACTCACCGGCCCGCACCAGCCGGACGGTGTGATCGAGGACCGCCTCCCGCAAACCGGCCGCGACCTGGTACCGCTCGGCCCGGACGACGTGGTCGGTGCGCACCGCCACCGCTTCCGCCATCGATCGCTCCCAATCCCTGCCCCGGCTCCGCCTGGATCGGACGACGGCGCCCCACGCCCAGAATGGCAGCATCGCGAGGGTACCGAGGGTGCCGAAGAACACGAGGCCCGCGACGGCGTCGCCCGCGGTGAGCGGCTCCTCCGCCGGATCGACGGCGAGACCCGTCAGCGCGAGCAGCCCGCCCACCGTCCCGGCCGCGGTCGCGCCCAGCAGGCCCGCGGCCGCCGACGGTCCGTAGACGGCCAGCGAGTACACGGCGATCGCCTCCGCCGTCCACGACAGCGCCAGCGCCTCCAGCCAGCTCGCGGAGATCACCTCGGACAGGGTCAGCCCGGCCCACAGGACGTCGACACCGGCCACGGACGCCAAGGTCACCACCGGGATCGTCCGCCGCCACCACAGCAGGAGCGCATGCGCCGACAGCAGCCCGAGCAGGCTGGCCAGGCCGAGCGGAGAGGCACGCAGGATCGGGTCCGGCGGGGTGACCGCGACCAGTGGCAGGACGACGCACATGCCCATCGCCACCATGTCCACCAGTTCGGGCCAGCCGAATTCGCGGCGTGCACGGCTCGGCGTGGGGAATTCTGCGTGGACCGACCAGCCGCCTTCGTCGATGGGTCCAGCCTGTAGCGTGCCGCCGACCTCGTCCGTCCGGCGCCGCATGCCGTCGACGCCGCGTCCTCCGCCTAGCTCCGCGCCGTCGTTCCAGGCCCCGCCCTTCTCGTTGCGGACGACCACGGTGAGCGTGCCGGCGCCGTACGCGATCCGGACGGTGATGGGCGCTCCCGTTGCGTGACGCATCGCGTTCGTGAGGGACTCCTGGACGACGCCGTAAGCGGCGGCGACCGTCTCGCCAGGTAACACGTGCGGCTCGCCGGACACGGTGACCGACACCGGGATGCCGAGCCGGGCCAGCCCCGTGCACAGCGGCGAGATGACCGCTTGCAGGTCGGCGTCCGGGTCGTTTCCGGACGGCCGGACCACCACGTCCACCAGCCGGTTGAGCGCCGCCAGGACCTCCCGTCCGGTGTCGACGGCGATGGCGAGGGCCTCGGCGACCATCTCGGGCCGCCGGTCCTCCAGGCGGAGCGCGGCGGTCGCGTGCACGGTGACGGCGCTGAGATGGTGACCGGCGACATCGTGCAGATCACGGGCCAGCCTCTCCCGTTCGGCGGCGGCCAGGACTTGCCGTTCCCGCTCTGCCGCGTCCAGCCGGACGGCGAGCCGCCGCCGCAGGTCCACCCGCTGCCGGCGCAGCTGGCCGAAGGCGATGACGGCGGCGAAGCAGGCGGCCGTCATCAGGGCGGTGGCCAGCGCCTCCGTCGGCGAGCTCGACGTCACCGCGCCGACCAGGCATCCGGCCGCGGCGGCCGCCGCGCCGCCGGTCACGGCGGTCCGGGCCGGACGGTGCACAGCCAGCGAGTACAGCGCGATCAGATCGGCCGCCCAGAGCACGGGGGCGCCCGCGGAAGCGGGGAGCGTCAACTCGGCCGCGCCCCCGATCACCACCGTGACGCCGAGCACCGCCGCCGGACGCTCCCTGCGCAGGCAGAGCGCCACCGCCACGACCGCCCCGGCGAGCAGCCCGAGCGTCCGTTCCCGCACACCGAAGGACTCATCGAGTACCGCCGCCAGACCCGGGCCCGCGACGAGCTGGACCCCCAGCAGAACCAGAGGCAGCACCACGTCTTTCACACGCGGCCGATGGTGTGTCAACTCGCCGAACGAGAGCACTTTGCGACTCTAATCCCGATCGGTTCGGCAGTGTCAACGGCCGGCCACCGATACCGGCCACAAAAGGCCGAACGTCTCCACCCGTGGGGGGACCATTCAATGCACCCCCGGTCTGGTGCGGGTCCGTTCCGGTGGAGGAGGCGGACGGGCCGCCGCCGCCATTAACTTTCTGGTACGGCCTGATCAGGACGGGAGATTATGCGGAGACGGCGGTCGAGCCGTCCGCAGGACGACGAAGCGAGGCGCGCTCCGCACCCGGATCGGCGTCACTGCGCCGGGGATTCAGTAGCTCAACAGATCTCCGGCTCGCGACGGGCATCGGCACAATTATTGAGCGAGGTCGTCAATGGACGCAGAACCGGACACGAAATCACCTGGACGCGTATCGGAAGCCGCCTGGGCGGCGACGTCGATCATCGCCTTGGCGGCATTCGGGGCGAGAATGCTGTCCCACGACGGCGTCCTCTGGTACGCGAGCATTGCGCTCACGACGATCGCGGCGCCGCTCTCGGTCGTCCTTCTGGTGCGCTCATTGCTGAAGGGGACCGAATCGTGGTCCTGGGCCTTCGCCGCGCTGTCACAGGTGACCGTGGCACTGATCCGCCTACTGCTCTAGGCGGACCTTCCGCGCCCGCCAAAGGATGCGCCTCTGCCGAGGTCACGCACACCTGAGGCCGTCCCCGGCGGGCACACCCGGCGGCCACACCTGGCGGGCGCATCCGGCGGAGGCCGTGCCCGCTGGAGGCCACTCGGACACCCACTCCTCGTGATCAGTCGACCATTCGCACGGTGTAATCGCTTCCTCGGCGGAACGGACGCGGGCTCATCCTCGGTAACCGTACGGGTGCTCTGGCCGTCCTTGTGCGCGTGATTATTGACGAACGTCCGTGGGCGAGTGATGTGGCGAGTAAAATACTTCTGTGTGGGTCAGGCCGAGGCGAGCCGACAGCGAGGTTCACAAATGTGGGAACCGGGCCGGGAATCGGCGTATTCGCGACGTCCCATGGTGGGGCGCCAGGGCGCCCTCCGAACGATCCGCGAGGTGCTGGACGGCTCCGCCGCCGGCGCGTTCCACGTCGTCACCCTGGCCGGGGACCCGGGGATGGGCAAGACCCGGCTGCTGAGCGAACTCGCCGCGGCGGCCGACGATCGCGGGCTGCCGGTGATGTCCGGACGGGCCTCCGAGTTCGAGCAGGAAATGCCGTTCGGGGTGTTCGTCAACGCCCTGGACGACGCGGTCGAGAAGAATCTCCCCAGGCTGGTCTCAGAACTCGGTCCCACCGTCGTGCGACAGCTGGCGATGGCGTTCCCGGCGATGTCAGCGGCGTCCGCAGCGGCGTCGGCGGGGTCGGCGGGGTCCGTAGCGGGGTCTGCGGGGGCTGCGGGGGCTGTGGGGGTTTCCGGGGGCGGATCCGTGGTGGAGCAGGCGGGTGGGCCGGCGGGGCTCGTGCGCTATCGGCTCTACAGCGCCGTTCGCGATCTCATCGAGCGGCTGGCCGTTACCGACTGCCTTGTGCTCGCCCTCGACGACATGCACTGGGCCGACGCCTCCTCCGTGGAGCTCCTGAACCATCTCGTCCGTCATCCGCCGAACACCGGGCTGCTCATCGCCGTCGCCTACCGTCCAGCGCAGGCCGGGTCGGCGCTGGCGGGTCCGCTCCGTGCCGCGGCCGAGCACGGGCCGAGCATCACCGTCGCGCCGCTCACGCTCGACGAGGTGGCCGAGATCCTCGGGCCGGACGTCGGCCGCACGCGCTGCGAGGCCCTGTACAAGGCCAGCGGCGGCAACCCCTTCTACCTCGACGCGCTCGTCCGGATGGCGTCGGCCGGCGACCACGACGAGCTTCCCTATGACGTCCAGACCACGATCCAGGCGGAGCTGAACGGGTTATCGGACTCGTCGTTGCTGGTCGCGCAGGCGGCCGCGCTCGTCGCCGACGAGTTCGATCACGCCCTCGTCGCCGTGGCCGCGGGCACCACCGAGGAGGAGACGCTGACCGCGCTCGACCGGCTCGTCGCCCGCGACATCGTCCGCCCGGACGCCGGAGACGTGCGGTTCCATTTCCGCCATCCGCTGATCCGCAACGTCATCTACGGTTCCACGCCGCCCGGCCGGCGGCGGGCGGCGCACGGACGCGTCGCCGCCCATCTCGCCGATCTCGGCGCGCCCGCCGCGCAGCTCGCCCACCATGTCGAACGCTCGGCGAGCCACGGCGACCGCGCTGCCGTCGACGTCCTCATCAACGCCGCCCGGACCGTCGCGCTCCAGGCCCCGCACACGGCCGCCGAGTGGTTCGCGTCCGCGCTGCGGCTCATGCCGCATGACGCGCCCGAGCGGCTGACGCTCATGCTCGAACTCGGCGAGCTCCAGTCGGTCAGCGGACGCCTGGAGGAGGGCCGGGAGATCGCCATCGAGGTTCTCCGGCTGCTCCCCGCCGACGACTACGCCCGCCGTTCGGTCGCCGCCCGGTTCTGTGCCATGACCCATCGGCTGCTGGGCAGCTTCGACCAGGGCCAGGCCGTGATCGTCAACGAGCTGGCGGCCATCCCCGATCAGCGGTCCGAGGCGGCGGTCCGGCTACGGGTGCGGCTGATCAGCTACATCCTGCTCAAGCTCGATCACCGGGCGGCCCTGGACGAGATCGACCGCATCCCCGAGCCCCGGAGCGGCTGGGCCCCGAGCGTGGCCCTGTCCCTGAAGGCGATCCGTCCGATGGCCGCCTACGTGAGCGGCTCCGTCGACGAGGCCCTCGCGGACGTGCGGGTCGCGGTCGACGCCCTGGCCGCCACTCCGGACGAGCATCTCGTCGACTGCCTGGACTCCCTGGCCTGGCTCGGCTGGACCGAATGCCTGATGGGCCTGCACGCCGACGCGGTGCGCCGGTTCGACCGGCTGATGGCCGTCGCGCGGGGCACGGGCCGGCAGTACATCATCCCGGTGGCGCTCGCGGGCAGGGCGCGGTCCTATGTGGGGCTGGGCCGGCTGGCCGAGGCGGCCCGGACCGTGCGGGAGGCCGCCGAGTCCGCCTGCCTGCTGGGCTCGTCCCAGCAGTCGGTGTTCGTCGCCACCGAGCAGTGCCTCGTCGATCACTGGACGGGCGATGTCAGGGCCGCGCTCGCCAACGGCGGCGAGGCGGTCCGGACGTCGGGCGGGATCCGTGAATGGTGGGGCAGGCAGGCCGAGTACGCCTACGGTCTGGCGCTGGTCGACGCGGGCCGGCCGGACGAGGGGCGTGAGCGGCTCCTCGCCGCGTGCAGTTCGCCGGGCCCCCTCGTCTTCGACCCGAACACGCTCCTGCGCTGCGCCGAGCGGCTGGCCGCGCTGGACGCGGCGAGCGGTCGCCAGGACGAGGCGGCACGGTGGGCCGCCAAGGCCGAGGAGTACGCCCACCCGGGCCTGCCGGGCACGGTCGGGCTCGCCGCCCTGGCGCGGGCGCACGCCGTGGAGGACGCCGATCCCCGCTCGGCCGCGGCGATGGCGCGCGAGGCGGCCGGGTCGCTGGCCGGGGCGGAGCTGCGGCTCGACGCCGGGCGGGCGCTGCTCGCGGCAGGGGTCGCCGCCGCGCGGGCGGAGGATCCCGGGTCCGCGCGGGAGTCGCTTGAGGGGGCCGCGGAGAAGTTCGGTGTGTGCGGCGCCCACCGCCTCTACCGGCGGGCCGTGACGGAGTTGCGGCGCCTCGGCGTCCCCGTCCCCGCGCCCAGTGACCGCGACACCGCCCCGTACGGGCTGTCCCGGCGCGAGCTGGAGGTGGCCGCCCTGGTCGCGGAGGGCAGGACGAACCTGCAGATCGCCGAGTCGCTCGTGATGAGCGTCCGGGCGGTGGAGAGCCACCTCAGCCACATCTTCGCCAAGCTCGGCGTCACCTCGCGGAACGGCGTCACCGCGTCCCTCTCCCGGACGGGCTGACGACCGGCACGCGCCTCGCCCTCACCCTCGCTTTCGCTTTCGCCTTCGCCCTCGGTCGCGGGTGGCGTGTGCTGGACCGCAGAGCGCCAGGGGCGGACGAGTCGCCGATGGCCGCCGCGGGATGTGCCCGTCCGGTCGGCTTCAAACAGGGCGCGCCGCCGGTGCCGGGTCGGGCTTCGGGACGGCGTGCTCGTGGCGCCACAGGGAGCGGTAGGGGCCGGGGCGTGAGAGCAGGTCGGCGTGGGTGCCGCGGTCGGCGACGCGGCCGCCGTCGAGGACGATGATCTCGTCGACGGCGTCCAGGCCGGTGAGGCGGTGGGTGACGAGCAGGGTCGTCCGGCCCTCGGTGGCGGTCAGCAGGTCGGCGGTGAGGGCGTCGGCGGTCGGGAGGTCAAGGTGCTCGGCGGGCTCGTCCAGGAGCAGGATCGGGAAGTCGGCGAGGAGGGCGCGGGCCAGGGCGATGCGCTGGCGCTGGCCGCCGGAGACCTGCGCGCCGTGCTCGCCGACGCGGGTGTCCAGCCCCTGCGGCAGCGCGTCGATCCAGTCGAGGAGGCGGGCGCGGCGGAGGGCGTCGCGGAGCTCGTCGTCGGTGGCGGCGGGGCGGGCCAGGCGGACGTTCTCGCCGATCGTCGAGTCGAACAGATGGGCGTCCTGGGCGCAGAGACCGATGACGCGGCGAACGTCGTCGCCCGCCAGGGCGCTGAGGTCGGTGCCGTTGAGGGTCGCCCGGCCACCCGCGGGTTCCAGGAAGCGGAGTAGGACGGCGGTGAGCGTGGTCTTGCCTGAGCCGCTGGGGCCGACGATCGCGCAACGGCGGCCTGGGGTCAGGTCTAGGGAGATGCCGTCCAGGACGTAGGGGCCGGTGGACGTCCATTGGGCGCGAAGGTCTTGGACGGTGAGGGTGTACGGCGATGCAGGGAGGGCCGCAGGATCGGCTGGGTCGGATACGGGCTCGGGGGTGTCGAGGACGGCGAAGATGCGCGCGGCCGAACGGCGGACACGTTCCAGGTACTGCGCGGCCAGCGGCAGCCCGGCCACGACCTCGAACGCCGCCAGAGGCAGGAGGACGACCACCGCCAGGAGCACCCCGTCCAGCGTCCCTGAGCGGACGGCCGGTACACCGACCGCAAGACTGCCCCACACGGCGAGACCACCCGCGAGAGCGGAAATCGCTGCACCGGCACCGGCGGTGGTAGCGGAACGGGCCGACGCGCGGGTGAAGTCACGGTCGAGCTGGGTCGCCTTGGCGAGTTGGGCGGGGGCGGCGCCGTAGGCGATGAGCTCGGGCGCGCCCTGGAGGGTGTCCACGACATGCGAGGTCAGGTCGGCGCGCAGGTCGGTGGTCCGGTGCTCGGCGCGGCGCGCCATGGTCGCCGAGAGCCAGGGGGCGACGACGCCCGCGAGCAGGAGGGCGCAGAGGAGGACGGCTCCCGCCGACGGAAGCAGCGCCCAGGCGATACCGACGGACGCACCGCCGACGACGGCGGCGACCGTGCAGGGCAGCAGCACACGGAGGAACAGGTCCTGGACGGCGTCGACGTCCGCGACGAGCCGGTTCAGCAGGTCACCGCTGCGGAAGGCGGGCAGGCCCCCGGGCGCGAGGCGTTCGAGCCGTCCATACACGCGGGCGCGCAGGTCCGCGAGGATCCGGAACGTCGCGTCGTGCCCGACGAGGCGTTCGACATAGCGGAACACGCCGCGTCCCAGCCCGAAGGCGCGGACGGCCACGATCGCGACCATGAGCGTCAGCACCGGCGGATGCTGCGCGGCCCGCGAGATCAGCCACGCCGACGTGGCCATCAGGCCGACGCCGCTGCCGAGCGCCAGGACGCCGAACAGCACGGCGAGCCCGAGCCGCCACCGGGCCGGACGCGCGAAGGTCAGCAGCCGAACGATCATGCCGTCACCGTCACCGCCGCGGGATGGATCTCGATCGTCCGGTCGGCGAGGGCGGCCAGGGCGGGGCGGTGGGCGACGAGGATCACGGTGCGGGACGCGGCCAGCCGGCGGACGGCGTCGAGCACGGACGCCTCGCTCTCCGCGTCGAGGTTCGAGGTCGGCTCGTCCAGGAGGAGGAGCGGGGCGTCGCGCAGGAAGGCGCGGGCCAGGGCGATGCGCTGCCGCTGTCCGGCGGACAGGCCGAGCCCCCGTTCGCCGAGCGGCGTGTCGAAACCGTCTGTCAAAGCGTCGATGAATTCCAGGGCGTTCGCGGCTCGCGCGGCGGCACGGACGTCGGCGTCGGACGCGTCCGGACGGCCCAGGCGGATGTTGGCGGCGATCGTCCCGGTGAACAGGTGCGGCCGCTGCGGAACCCACGCGATGTGGGCGCGCCAGACATCGGGGTCGAGGTCGGCGAGATCGGCCCAGTCGACCTGTACGCGCCCTGAGTCGGGCCGGACGAACCCCAGCAGCACGGCGAGCGCAGTGGATTTCCCGGCCCCGCTCGGCCCGGTGAGCGCGACCGTCTCACCCGGGTGGACGGTGAGGGAGAGCCCGGCTAGCGCGGGAACGTCGCGGCCGTCGTAGGCAACGGTCACATCGTCCAAGCGGATCGTGGCACGGGCCAGGTCGGGGACATCGACGCAGGCACCTGGAGTCGGGGCGGGCGTCTCGATCACCTCGAAGATCCGTCCGGCGGCGGTGAGGCCCTCGACGCTCGCGTGGTACTGCGCGCCGACCTGCCGCAGCGGCAGGTACGCCTCCGGCGCCAGGATCAGCACGAGCAGCGCCGTCTCCAAATCCAGATGGCCCTCGACCAGCCGCAGCCCGATCGAGACGGCGACGAGCGCGACGGAGATCGTCGACAGCAGCTCCAAGACGAGCGCCGACAGGAAGGCGATCCGCAGCGTCGACATCGTGGCCCGCCGATGCCGGTCGGTGACGTCGCGGATCTTGCCTGCCTGGGCCCGCGCCCGTCCGAAGATCTTCAGCGTGGGCAGCCCGGCGACGACGTCCAGGAAGTGCGCGGACAGGACGGACAGCGTGCGCCACTGCCGATCCATCTTCCGCTGGGTGGTGAGCCCGACCAGGATCGCGAAGACGGGGATGAGCGGCAGCGTCACGGCGATCGTCACGGCGGACAGCCAGTCGCCGAGCAGGATCCGCGCCCCCACCGCCACCGGGACGATCACCGCGAGGACGAGCTGCGGCAGGTAGCGGGAGAAGTAGTCGTCGAGCGCGTCGATCCCGCGCGTGATAAGGGTGGCGAGCTCGCCGCTGCGCTCGCCGGACAGCCAGCGCGGCCCGAGCCGCAGCGCGTGCGCGAGCAGCCGGGCCCGCAGCTGCGACTTCACGGCGGCGGACGACCGGTGCGCGGCGACCTCCTGCAGCCACGCGACAAGGGCACGGCCGACGACGACGGCGAACAGCAGCAGCAGCGGGACGCGCAGCTCACCGAGCGAGGCGCCATCGAGGAACGCGCGCGTGAGCATGCCGGCGAGCAGCGTGGCCTGCGCGATGATCAGCCCGGCGGTGGCGGCGCCGAGCGCGACGGACGCGACCAGGAAGATCCGTGTCGTCCGCGCGTGCTTCAGCAGCCGCGGATCGAGGGGCTTCACGACACCGTCTTCCGCGCGGGAATGTGGGACGTGCCGATGCGCTTGCGGAACACCCAGTACGTCCAGCCCTGGGAGATCATCACGATCGGGGTGAACACGGCCGCCGTCCACGTCATGATCTTGAGCGTGTACGGCGACGAGGCGGCGTTCCCGGTGGTCAGCGTGCCGGCCGCGTCGAGGGTGGACGGCATGACGTCCGGAAACAGCGACACGAAGAGCGTCGCGACGGCGAGCACGATGGCGGCGCCGGTGCCGGCGAACGCCCAGCCTTCGCGTCCCCTCCGGTTGGCGACGGCGGCGGCGACCAGCCCGATCGCGGCGCCCCCGGCGGTCAGCCAGGTCACGGGCTTGCCGTACTCCACCTGGGTGATCAGCAGGAAGCTCCCTCCGGCGGCGACGGCCGCGACCGCGGCGACGCTCGCGACGAAACGGGCCCGCACCCGAATATCGCCGGACGTCTTGAGCGCCAGGAACACCGCCCCATGCAGGACGAACAAGGTCATCGTCGTGAGCCCGCCGAGCAGCGCGTACGGGTTGAGCAGGTCGCCGAGCGTCCCGACATACTCGTGGTCGGCGTCCAGCGGCACCCCGCGGACGATGTTCGCGAACGCCACGCCCCACACGAACGCGGGCACGAGGCTGCCCCAGAAGATCGCCTTGTCCCAGCGGGACCGCCACCGCGCGTCGTCCCGCTTGCCGCGGTACTCGAACGCGACGCCGCGCACGATCAGCGCCAGCAGCACGGCGAGAAGCGGCAGGTAGAAGCCGCTGAACAGGGTGGCGTACCACTCGGGGAACGCGGCGAACATGGCGGCCCCGGCGACGATGAACCACACCTCGTTGGCGTCCCAGACGGGCCCGATGGTGTTGATGACGACGCGCCGCTCGACGTCGTTCCGGCCGAGGACGGGCAGCAGCATCCCGACGCCGAAGTCGAATCCCTCCAGGAAGAAATAGCTCGTCCACAGGAACGCGATGATGATGAACCAGACGGTGGTGAGTTCCATGACCGCCGTCCCTCCTAGTAGGCGAACGCGAGCGAGCGCTCGGAATCGTCGTCTTCGTCCGCGGGCGGCGGGAGCACTTCGTCCTCGGACGGCGGCCCGGCCTTGGCGTACTTGAGCATCAGCCCCGCCTCGATCACTGCGAGAACGGCGTACAGCGCGGTCAGCGAGGCGACGGAGATGAGCATCGACGACGCCGACACGCCAGGCGACACGCTCGCCGACGTCTTCATCACGCCGAACACCGACCAGGGCTGGCGCCCCATCTCCGTGAAGACCCAGCCGGCGGAGTTGCCGATGAACGGCAGCGTCAGCGACAGCATCCCGACCCGGTACACCCACCGGTTGGACGGCAGCCGTCCGCGCCGCAGCAGCCACAGCCCGGCGACCGACACGAGCGCGGTGACCATTCCCACCCCGACCATGAGCCGGAAATTCCAGTAAATCGCCGGGACGAACGGCCGGTAGTCACCCGGCCCGTACCGCGCCTCCTCGGCCGCCTGGACGTCGTTGATCCCCTTGACCTCGCCGTCGAAGGTGCCGGTGGCGAGGAACGACAGGACACGCGGCACCTTGATCCCAAAGACCTCCGCGCCACCGTCCGGCGTCCCGACCGTGAGAACCGAGAAGGACGCGGGCTTCTCCGTCTCGTAAAGCGCCTCAGCCGCGGCCATCTTCATCGGCTGCTGCTCGGTCATGACCTTGCCCTGCTGGTCACCGGTGATCGCGACGCCGATCGACGCGACCGCCGTGACGGCCAGCGCCAGCCGCAGCGACGGCCGGAACACCTCCACGTTCTTGCGCCGCGCCAGATGCCAGGCGCTGACGCCCGCCATGAACATCCCGCCCGTGACGAACGCCGCCGTGACAGTGTGCGGGAACGCGACAAGGTGCGTCGGGTTGGTCAGGACGGCCCAGAAATCAGTGAGAACAGCCCGTCCCGTCTCCTCATCGACCCGGTAGCCGACGGGATGCTGCATCCACGAATTCGCGGACAAGATAAAGAACGCCGACAACTGCGTCCCAACAGCAACCAGCCAGATGCAGCCCAGATGGACCTTCTTCGGCAGCCTGTCCCACCCGAAGATCCACAGCCCGAGGAACGTCGACTCGACGAAGAACGCGAGCAGCCCCTCGATCGCGAGCGGCGCCCCGAACACGTCCCCGACGAACCGCGAGTAGTCGCTCCAGTTCATGCCGAACTGGAACTCCTGCACGATCCCGGTGACGATCCCCATCGCGAAGTTGATCAGGAAGAGCTTGCCCCAGAACTTGGTGGCCCGCAGGTAGTGGGTCTTGCCCGTCCGCACCCACGCCGTCTCCAGCCCCGCCACCAGCGCCGACAGCCCGATCGTCAGCGGAACGAACAGGAAGTGGTACACGGTGGTGATCCCGAACTGCCACCGAGCAATATCCACCGTGTCCATGGCGCGCCCCTCCACCATCTACTACAAGCCGTAGTACTACGACTCGTGGAATATACTACGTCTTGTAGTACTACCGCACGTCGTTAACCTCCTCACACCCCGCCAAAGGACACAACCGCGCCTACGCTGACCCGACTACCTGCACCAACACGACCGAGGGGCCGACAAGCCATGCACGCGCTGACTCTCCCGTTGCCTGCCGGCGACACCTGGACTCGGGCGGAATTCGAAGCCCTACCCGAAGACCTCCCAGCACGCGTCAGCCTCATCCACGGACACCTCGTCGTAGGCCTGCGACCCCGTCCGATCCACCAACGCATCGTGCGACGCCTAGCAACCCGCGTGGAGGAAGCCGCTCCAGCCGCTTGGCATGTCGACACCGGCGTGGACGTTCTCCTAGACGACGACGAGACCGAGCCGGTCGAGATGGCCCCCGACATCGTCGTGTACTCCACCGACCACGACCCCTACGAACGCCCCATCCCTGCCGGCCTGGTGACCCTCGTCATCGAAGTGGTGTCACCGTCCACCAAGCGCAAGGACCGGCGGGCACACCCCGAGCTTTACGCAGAGGCGGGAATCCGTCATTTCTGGCGGGTTGAGACCAACCAGACCGCACCGGCGTTCGCGATCTACACCTACGAGATCGACGACGCCACCGGACGATACGTAGCGACCGGCCTCCACCACGATCGGCTCTCCGCTACCTCGCCATTCGACCTCGACATCGAACTCAAGCCCGTCCGCGACCACTGACCCTGGCCTGGCGCGTCCGCTGGAAGGCAGGCCGTTGTGGTACCTGAGAGCTCGGAAGACAGACGCCTCGCATCTCTCGACGAGAGATGCGAGGCGCGTTTTGGTGGGGTTAGCCGCGGGGGGCGGTGCAGCCTTGGCGGTTGAAGTCGAGGACGGTTCCGGGGGCTATGCAGTTGGCCAGGATGTAGGTCTGCTGCGCGTACCCGATCTGGCGGCGCACCGTGACGGTGCCCTGCTCGTCGACCTCGCAGGGGTTGTTCAGGGTGCAGCGGCCGCCGCTCTCGTTGATGGTGTTGTTGACGCCGATGACCTTGCCGGACGCGCCGTCGATGGCCGGGGAGCCTGATGTGCCGCCGATGACGTTGCACTGGGACGTGTAACGCAGCGAGTCCTTCCACGTCCACTCGGACTCACGGAGGCGGTAGGCGAAACCGTTCAGCTGGCACGTGTAGATGCGCTTCCAGTAGCCGGAGACGACGTGCAGGGTGCCGCCGGACGTCGGACGCTGGAGCACCATCTCCAGCGCGCGCGTGTTGTACTGCTGCTGGATCTGGGCGTAGGTGCTGCTGAGCTTGTACAGGGCCGCGTCGGTGTCGGTCATGGTCCCGTACAGCAGCGTCGTCGCGCGCAGGGTGCCCGCGTCTCCGCCGCCGGAGTTCAGGAGGGTGAACGTCCGGCTGGAGGCGCGGTTCGTGATGACCTGGCCGGCGGACGGCATGCCGGTCTCCAGGCAGTGGCCGTTGGTGAGCACCATCGCGGGGTCGCTGTCGGCGGAGTTGGGGGTGCGCACGACAGAGCCGGAGCAGTTGCTCAGGGCGACGATCGAAGTGAAGTCGGCGGCCTTGGCCGGCGCGGCCTGCGTCTGCGCGGGGGCCGTGGGAGCGGCGAACGCGGTGCCGGTGCCCGCGGCCGCCGTGGCGGTGCCAAGGAACGCTGCGACGAGCACGCCGAGAATGCGTCTGTGCATGGCGGGGGGTCCTCTCGGTGATCTTCGGTTGTGACTGTCGCCGATCGGCAATGGCGGTGATCGTCCCGGCCCCCCGGTACCGGCATCGCGCGGATCTGGCGCCGAACGTGTCGGCAGCGAGATCGTAACCGCGGTCCCGGCAGCCAGGAAGAAACAGGTTCGACTGACCTGGGGAAACGCGGTGAATCCGGCAGGCATTGCAAAGTCCGCCCCGGTCTGCCCGCACCCGCTGATCTACACTTCCGGCATGGACCTCAGGGACGTGGAACGAGATCGTTCGTCGACTGCCTGAGCACCGGGCTGGACGTGGCGCGCCTGCTCGCCGGCCTCGACGGCCTCGCCCAGGACGGCGATCACTGAGCGGTCAGCGCGTCGCGGTCGTCGCGGCTGTCGCGGTCGTCGCGGTCGTCGCGCCGAACGTGCGCCGGTACGCGGACGGCGAGGTCTTCATCGCCCGGACGAAATGGTGCCGGAACGTCACCGGGCTCTCGAAGCCGACCGCCGCGCCGATCTCCTCGATCAGGGTGCCGCCGTCCTCCAGCAGGGGCAGCGCCGCCATGATCCGCTGGGTGATGACCCAGCGGAGCGGGCTCGTCCCCGTCTGCCGGCGGAAATGCCTGATGTACGTGCGCGGCGCGAGGCGCGCCTCCCGGGCCAGGCCCGCGACGGTGATCGGCTCGGCGAGATGCGCGAGCGCCCACGCCATGCTGCGCGCGACCGCGTCGTCGTCCGCCGGTGGCGTCACGGCGGCCTCCACGAACTGCGCCTGCCCGCCCTCCCGGTGCGGCGGGACGACCAGCCGCCGCGCGACCATGTTCGCGATGCGGGCGCCGTGGTCCTTGCGGACGAGGTGCAGGCACATGTCGAGCCCCGCGGCGCTGCCCGCCCCGGTGAGGACGTCGTCGCCGTCCACGTAGAGGACGTCCGGGTTCACGCGCACCTTCGGATAGCGGCGCCGTAGCAGGTCGGCGTACCGCCAGTGCGTGGTGGCCTCGCGTCCGTCCAGCAGGCCGGCCGCCGCGAGCGCGAACGCGCCCGAGCAGATCGACACGACGCGGCCTCCCCGCGCGTGCGCCCGCCGGAGTGCCGCGACGACGTCGGGCGGGGGGTCGTCCCGGACGTCGGGGACGGCGACGACGATCACCGTGTCCGCGGCGGCGAACTCCGCCAGGCCGTGCTCGGTGGTCATCGTGAAGCCGCCGACCGCCCGGATCGGGCCGCGGGCCGGCGGAGCGATGACCACCATGGCGAAATCTTAGCGATTATCGGCGATCAGGCCACTTCCGGGACGATGCGACCGCCGCGCAGCATGGGGCCGTACAAAGATTCTCGTCCCAAGGAGCGTCAGATGATCGACTTCTCGTCCGCGGCGTCCAGCGAGGAGGCCGTCCGGCATTTCGCCGCCCGCCTGTCGTTCGAGACGGACGTGTCCGACGTCGCCGACGATCTCGGCGGTGACACGATCGTGGTCGTCGACTCGCGCGGCACGCAGAGCTGGGAGCAAGGACACATCCTGGGCGCGCTTCACCTGCCGACCCCGGAGATCGCCAAACGCGCCGCGTCCCTGATCCCGGACGGCAGGACCGTGGTCGTCTACTGCTGGGGACCCGCCTGCAACGGCGCCACGAGGGCCGCCCTGGAGTTCGCGAAGCTCGGCTACCCGGTCAAGGAGATGATCGGCGGATTCGAGTACTGGGCCCGCGAAGGGTTCCCCGTGGAGACGGGCGAGGGCGGCGGCCAGGGGACCGTCACCCGCCGCTCCCCCGACCCGCTCACCGCGCCTTCGGGAGCCGTCTCCTGCGACTGCTGACGAGCCGAGTTGCGGACGCGCCCGAATGTTCCAGCAGAGGCGGGGCATAATGCCGAGCCCCGGCGACGTTAGACTCTAGGAATCATTCTTCGACGCCCCATGGCGTCTGGCTCGTCCTTGCAGCCCACGCGGACCGTGGTGCCTCCCGAGACGTGCCCCCCTCTCGGAAGGTAATGCGTGACCACAGCTGACGCTGCACAGAACCCGTCCATGCCCGCCACCACGGGCGACGAGCGGGTTCCGTCGTTCGCCGAGCTCGGCCTCCCGCCGGTGCTGGTGAACGCTCTCACCCGCCAGGGCATCGAGGAGCCGTTCCCCATCCAGGCCGCCGCGATCCCCGACGTCATGGCGGGACGCGACGTCCTCGGACGCGGCAAGACCGGCTCCGGCAAGACCCTGGCGTTCGGTCTGCCGCTCCTCGTCCGCCTCTCCGGCCGCAAGGCCGCGCCGAAGCGCCCGCTGGCGCTGATCCTCGTGCCGACCCGCGAGCTGGCCCAGCAGGTCCAGACC
Source organism: Actinomadura sp. 9N215 (assembly GCF_044326345.1). Taxonomy (NCBI): domain Bacteria; kingdom Bacillati; phylum Actinomycetota; class Actinomycetes; order Streptosporangiales; family Thermomonosporaceae; genus Actinomadura; species Actinomadura sp. 9N215. The sequence continues at coordinate 39,597 of NZ_JBIRBA010000044.1, forward strand.
AACCTGGAGCCGCTCGGCCGCGGCCTCGGCCTGCGCTTCAAGACCGTCATCGGCCAGACCTCCATGTTCAAGCAGATCGACGCGCTGCGCCGCGGCGTCGAGATCCTCGTCGCCACCCCCGGCCGCCTCAAGGACCTGATGCGCCAGGGCGCCTGCGACCTGTCCGACATCGAGATCGCCGTGCTGGACGAGGCCGACCACATGGCCGACATGGGCTTCCTGCCCGACGTCACCGACATCCTCGACGCCGCCAAGCCGGGCGGCCAGCGCCTGCTCTTCTCCGCCACCCTCGACAAGGACGTGGACGTCCTGGTCAGGCGCTACCTGAGCGCCCCCGTGACGCACGCGATCGGCCCGGTGGACGAGTCCGTCGACACGATGGAGCACCACCTGCTCCTCGTCGCGCCGAAGGAGAAGGCCGCCGTCACCGCCGAGATCGCCAACCGCGAGGGCCGGACGATCCTGTTCGCCCGCACCAAGCACGGCGTCGACCGGCTCGCCAAGCAGCTCGCCCAGGTCGGCGTCCGCGCCGCGGGGCTGCACGGCGGCAAGAGCCAGGGTCTGCGCACCCGCACGCTCGCCGAGTTCCGCGAGGGCTCGATCAGCGTGCTCGTCGCCACCGACGTCGCGGCCCGGGGCATCCACGTGGACGACGTGACCCTCGTCATGCACGTCGACCCGCCCGCCGACCACAAGGACTACATGCACCGCGCGGGACGTACCGCGCGGGCCGGCGAGAGCGGCACCGTCGTCACGCTCGTCCTGCCGCACCAGGTGCGCGCGACGTCCGCGATGACGCGCCGCGCGGGCATCCACGCGCCCCGCGTCCGGGTCACCACCGGCGACTCGGAGCTGGTCAAGCTGACCGGTGCGCGTCCGCCGTCCGGCATCGCGATCGAGGGGCCGATCATCCCCGAGCGCCCGCGCCGCGAGGGCGGCGGAGGCGGACGGGGCCGTTCGGGCGGACGCCGCGGCGGCCGCGGCCCGCGCTCGTTCGACCGCCAGGGCGGACGCCGTGGCGGCGGCACCCACGAGCCCCGCGACGGCGAGCACCGCGGCTCCCACACCGGCGGCCCCCGCACCGGCGGTGGCCCGCGGACCGGAGGCGGCTCCCACGGCAACCGCCGAGGCGGCCCCTACAACGACCGCCGCGACAGGACGGCCCGCTACAACTGATCTCCAGCACTGTTCGGCGCCCCGCCCGGCTCAACGGGCGGGGCGCCGCGCTTTATCCACCGCCCGCGCTGCCCGCGGCGTCCGAGGCGTCCGAGGCGAAGCGGCTCAGCCGGCCTCTTCGCGGAGGACGTCGTCGCGCCCGCCGGTTTCCTCGCGAAGCTTGTCCTGAAGGATCTGGAGGCCCTCAAGGCCGTCCACGGAGAGGGCCGCGAGCTCGTCCAGCGACATGAGCGGGTCGGCGCGCAGCGGCGGCTGCCAGCCGTTCTCCCGGTCGTGGCTGCGCAGGACCTTGGCCGGGACGCCGCCGATGACCGCATGGTCGGGGAACTCGCCGCGCACGACGGCGCCGCCCGCGACCGCGACGTTGCGGCCGAGCCGGGTGCCGGGGAGGATGATCGCGCCGGTCCCGATCCAGCAGCCGTCGCCGATCACGACGGGGTTGTTCTCCGGCCACTGCCGTCCGATGGGCGTGCGCAGGTCGCCGTAGGAGTGGTTCTGGTCGGTGATGTAGACGTTCGGTCCGGTGAAGACGTCGTCGCCGATGTCGATGGACTGGTGGCCGACGATGTGCGTGCCGCGCCCGATCGAGCAGCTCCCGCCGATCTTGACGATGACGTCCGGGCCGAGGTCGAGCCCCGGGACGAAACCCGCCGAGATCGTGACGTGCGTCCCGACGAGCGTGTGGTCGCCGATCGAGATCCACGGCTCGCCGTAGACGGCGCCGACGGGGAACCCGATGCACGCGCCCTCGCCCAGGTACGCGAACTTGCGGCGGCCTGGCGTGTGCGGGGTGATCTCACCGTGCCGCTGGACCCACTCCCAGGCGCGGTGCACGGCGATGTGCACACCCTGCCGGGCACGCTGCCCGGCCCGGGCGGCCAGCACCTGCCGGATCGAGCGTTTCCGCGACATGGCGTTCACCGTACCGGTTGGTAGTAACCACCGGAACGCAAGAGCCGACCACGATCCGGCCCACACCGGGCACGCATGGCGGAGGGCCCGGTCGGGAAATGACCGGGCCCTCCTGCGCGAGTCTTCTTCGCCGTTCTGGAGTTGGCCTCCGCCGGCGCGTACCGGCGAGCGGCGAAGGGCTCAATGCGGAGAATTCACCTGACCGTCGACGTCGGCGCCGCTGACCGTCATGGAGTCGGCCGAGGTGGCGTCCCCCACCTGCTCACCGGAACCCTTGGTCAGGTCGCGGATGACGCCGCGCCGCGTCGCCACCGCACCGGCCACGCCGACGGCGGCGACCACCCCCATCATCGCCATGAGGGCGCCGCGTCCGGGCCTGGCCGGCTTCGGCGGCTCCACCCGGTGGGCGACATCGCTCAGGAACGTGCTCACCCGCGGGGCCAGCCCGGTCTCCACGTACTGGGCGGCCCGCCGGAGCCTCGGTGCGCTCCAGCCGCGGACGACCAAGAGGCGCTCGCCCGCCACGGGCACGATCCGCTCAGCCGCTGAGGACACGCCCTGCCGGCACATGTCGGCGCCTTGGCGGGCCGTCTCCTGGACGCGTCCGAACCGCGTCAGACCATCCTCCTGCGGCTTCCGGCGGATACTGATCATTAGGGACACGCTAACCTCCCTGTTTGCGAGGTCCTGTCATGCAGCCTTCCCAGAGACCGGGGGGTAAACCCTGAACACGCGACCGTTCGATCACGCCGCGTGACATATTCGGGCATGACCGCGACCGCGCCGTCAGACGGCACAGAACCCACTCACGAGGAGGCGGCCAGCGTGGCCAACGAGATCTTCGCGAAGCTCAGCACGTCGCTCGGGACCATCGTCGTCCAGCTCTACCCGGAGCAGGCGCCGGAGACGGTGGCGAACTTCGTCGACCTGGCGGAGGGGAACAAGACCTGGCACGATCCGCGCACCGGGCAGAAGTCGGACGCCCCGCTCTACGACGGCACCGTCTTCCACCGGGTCATCGACAACTTCATGATCCAGGGCGGCGACCCGCTGGGCACCGGCACCGGCGGTCCCGGCTACGAGTTCAAGGACGAGTTCCACCCCGACCTGAAGTTCAACCGGCCGTACCTGCTGGCGATGGCGAACGCCGGGCCCGGAACCAACGGCTCGCAGTTCTTCATCACGCTCAGTGTCGGGCACACCCAGCACCTGACCGGACGGCACACCATCTTCGGCAAGGTCATCGAGGGCACCGACATCGTCGACCAGATCGGCAAGGTCGAGACCGGCCGTCAGGACCGTCCGACCACGGACGTCGTCCTCCAGTCGGTGACGATCGAGCGCCGTTAGTCGTTTCCTACGGTGAGACCCCACAACGGGTGAGCCCCCGAGACGGGTGAGACCTCGCGACGGCCCCACGGAGCCCCAGATGAGCACAGACCAGAGTCCCGCTCCCGAGACCTCGGTGCCGACCTGCTACCGGCATCCGGGACGTGAGACGTACGTGCGCTGCACCCGGTGCGACCGCTACATCTGCCCCGAGTGCATGCGGGACGCGGCCGTCGGGCACCAGTGCGTCGAGTGCGTCGCCGAGGGCAACCGGGGCGTCCGCAGGGCCGTCCCCCGTACGCCCCTCGGCGCGCGGGGCCCCGCGTCCGCCGTGCCGGTCGTCACGTACACGCTCATCGGCGTGTGCGTGGCGGCGTACCTCGCCGAGCTGGCGTCGTGGCGCGTCGTGTGGGAGTTCATGATGCTCGGCCGGGCCGTGCTGCCGAACGGGGAGGTCGGCGGCGTCGCCGAAGGCGAGTGGTACCGGCTGTTCACCGCCATGTTCATGCACGATCGCGGCGGTGACTTCGCCATCACCCACATCCTGTTCAACATGTGGGCGCTGTGGGCGGTCGGGCGTTCGCTGGAGCAGGTCCTCGGACGGTGGCGCTACATCGTCCTGTACGTGCTGTCGGGCCTGGGCGGATCGGTGCTGCTGTACCTGGTCGGCGCCCCGCAGGTCTCGGCCGTGGGCGCGTCGGGCGCCATCTTCGGCCTCTTCGGCGCGTACTTCGTGATCGGCCGCCGCCTCAACGTCCCGGTCGGGCCCATCGTGTTCCTGCTGGTGCTCAACCTGGTGCTCACGTTCTCGGTGGACGGCATCTCCTGGGAGGGCCACATCGGCGGCCTCGCCGTTGGCGCGGCACTCGCGGCCGTGTTCGCCTACACCCCGGAGGCGCGGCGGCGCCTGTTCCACATCGCGGCGCCGCTGCTCACCTTCGCGCTGCTCGCGGCCCTGGTCGTGGTCAGAACGGCGGACCTGAGCCCGGCGACGTAACCTCCGGACGCACGGACGCCGCTGCCGACACCTGCGGGCAGCGGCGTCCTGTCACGCCAGACCCGGAACGGGCTGTGGAAAACCTGGGGAAAGCCGGGGTGGGAGATCCCCGACCTGTGGATAACTTACGGTCAGCGCCACCGGGTCGACAGGATCACGCCGAGGATGATCGCCGTGAAGCCGATGCCGAGGTTCCAGTTGTGCAGGTCGGTCATGAACGGCACGTCGGTGCCGGTGCTGGCCGTCACGTAGAAGACGGCGATCCAGATCAGGCCGATGAGCCACAGGCCGACCATCGTGGGCACCAGCCAGCGTGGGCTGACCTCCGGGGCCTTCGACTTCTGCGGGGGCGTGTAAACGGCCTTCTTGCGCACTTTGGACTTGGCCACGGTGGATTCGATCTCCTCGGGCGACCGGCGGCCGGAGCGCCGGACCGCGCATGGGTGTTTTGTCGGTTAGCGTAGTCGCTGGTGTGCAGAGTACGGCTTCCAGCGTGGGGAAGCATCATCCCAGTTCTCACGCTCCTCGCCGGGACCCTGTTCGCGGCGAGCGCGAGCACGGCCCGCGGCACGAGCCTGCGCGAGCAGGGCCGCACCCGCATCACCGAGCTGATCGCCGCCGAGCAGCACCGCAGCCGTCAGGAGCGTGCCGAGTACCGGCGGCTCCGCCACGAGGTCGACGGTATCTCGCGCGAGGCCGGACGTCACGACGCCCGCGTGAAACGCGCCCAATCCGAGGCCGACGCCCTGGCCGCCCGCGCCGGACTCACCCCGCTCGAAGGCCCCGCCGTTCGAGTCTCCCTGGACGACGCCCCCCTGCCCGAGTCCGGCGAGCTGCCCCGCGACGTCCGTCCCGACGACCTGGTCGTCCACCAGGCCGACGTGCAGGCCGTCGTCAACGCGCTGTGGGCCGGCGGCGCCACCGGGATGCAGATCATGGACCAGCGGGTGATCTCGACGAGCGCGGTGCGCTGCGTGGGCAATACGCTGATCCTCCAGGGCGTCGTGTACTCCCCGCCGTTCCGGATCACCGCCGTAGGCGACCCGGGACGGCTCCGCGCGGCGCTCGGCGCGTCCCGCGAGATCGCGATCTACCGCAAGTACGTCCGCGCCTACGGGCTCGGCTATGCGGTGCGGACCGTGGAACGCGCCACGTTGCCGCCCTACACCGGCAACGTCACGATGAAGCACGCCACGGGCGGCTAGACGAGGAGGACACGCGGTGCGGACGGTCATCCGTGGCATGGGCGAACTGTGCATCACCGCCGGACTGATCGTCATGCTCTTCGTCACCTACGAGCTGTGGGGCACCGGCCGGTACACCCAGGACCAGCAGGACCGCCTCGGCGACGAACTGCTGAAGAACTGGGGCCAGGTCACCACCGAGCGGGTGCAGCTCGGCAAGGGCCTCGCGATGATCCGCATCCCCCGCTTCGGGAAGGACTTCCACTTCGTGATCATCGAGGGCGTCGAACGCAAGGACCTGCGCAAAGGCCCCGGCCACTATCCTGGAACCGCGCTCCCGGGCCAGGTCGGCAACTTCGTGGTCTCCGGCCACCGGACGACCTACTCCGCACCGTTCAACCGGCTCGGCGAACTCGACCGCGGCGACAAGATCCTCATCGACACCCGCGACAAGCAGTACGTCTACCAGGTCACCGGCCGCGAGATCGTGAAACCGTCGGCGACGGAGGTGACCGCGCCCGTCCCCCTCCACCCGAAGCGCAGGCCCACCAAACCACTGATCACGCTCACCACCTGCCACCCCAAGTACTCCGCCGCTGAACGAATGATCATCTTCGGCGAGCTGGCGTCCGCGCTGCCCCGCGTGAAGCCGACCGCCGGAACCTAGGAGGCACCGTGTACGCCTGGATCTGGCGCCACCTGCCGGGCGAATGGCAGACCAAGACCGCCACGGCGCTCGGCCTCGCCCTCGCGATCGCGGCCGTCCTCTGGTACCTGGTCTTCCCCTGGGTGGAACCCAAGGTGCAGTTCGACCACGGCGTCGTCGACCGTCCGACCCCCTCCGACTCCAAGACCCCGGGCTGACGGGCCATGCGCATCCTCGTCGTCGACAACCACGACAGCTTCGTCTACAACATCGTCCAGTACCTTCTGGAACTCGGCGCCGACTGCGACGTCAAGGACCGCTCGGACGTCACCCTCCAGGACGCCGCGTCCGCCGACGGCGTTCTGCTGAGCCCGGGCCCCGGCCACCCCGCCGACTCCGGGATCTGCCTCGACCTCGTCCACGACGCCGACCGCCGCGGCACCCCCCTCCTAGGCGTCTGCCTGGGCCACCAGGCCATAGCCCACGCCTACGGCGCCACGATCTCCCGCGCCTCGGAGATCGTCCACGGCTTCACCAGCAAGATCGTCCACGACGGCCAGAGCGTCTTCCGCGACCTCCCGAGCCCCTTCCCCGCAACCCGCTACCACTCCCTGGCCGTAACCCCCGAAACCGTCCCGCCCCCCTTGGCCATAACAGCCCAAACCCCAGACGGCGTCATCATGGCCCTACGCCACCGCACCCGCCCGATAGAGGGCGTCCAGTTCCACCCCGAATCAATCCTCTCCACCAACGGCCACCACCTACTCAACAACTGGCTAACCACCTGCAC
>NZ_JBIRBA010000045.1:0-46171 GCF_044326345.1 Actinomadura sp. 9N215
GGGCGTTCGGTGGTTTTGGCGGAGGGGAAACACCCGGTCCCATCCCGAACCCGGAAGTTAAGCCCTCCAGCGCCGATGGTACTGCACGGGAGACTGTGTGGGAGAGTAGGACACCGCCGGACACACACTATGGGGAAGGCCCCGCCGACAACGGCGGGGCCTTACTCATTTGTCGGGGATGAACTTCCGGTCGGCGAAGGCGTCCCAGAGGAGGGCGGCGGGTTCGGCGGTGGCGAAGAGTGACTCGATGCGGGAGCGGTCGCCGTCCAGATGGATGAGGGTCTGGACGCCGAGGAACATCGCGACCGCGATCATGCCGATGTCGCGGGTCGGCACGAACTCCTCAAGCGTCGTCCCCTCGATGAGCCGCTGGACGGCGGACGCCGCGAACTCGGACCAGGAATCGACGTGCGCGAGCAGTTCCGCACGCAGCCGCGGCGAGGTCGCAGACGCAGTGACGAGTTCCTGGACGGCGTCGATGTGCCCCTTGTCCTGCATGTCCTCGGCGTAGAGCGCGCGGAGGCGGGTGATCAGGTCGGCGGCGTACGTGCAGGAGCCGAGGGCCTCCTCGTAGCGCGCCTTGCGGGCCTGGCTCGTGTGCCGGAGCGCGTTGACGAGCAGGGCCTCCAGGTCGTCGAAATGGTAGTAGATGACCCCGGGCGCGAAGCCGCCCGTGCGGGCGATCGACCGGGCGGTCGTGCCGCCGTACCCCTCGACGGCGAGCGTCCGGATGGCCGCTTCGAGGAGGCGGTTCCGGGTCTCCGCGCGTGACGCCATGCGCTCAGATCACTTTCCAGGGCTTCACGCCCGCCTCGGCGAGGACGGGGTCGAGCCGGCGCGCGAGCCGCGCGAGATGGTGGCTCGGCACCTGCGGGTAAAGATGATGCTCCAAGTGGTACGTCAACTCCAGGAACACGGCCGGGACGACGCGTCCGCGCAGGGTGCGGGTCTGCGTGAGCGGCGTGTCGCCGTAGTGGCGGTGCGGCAGGTGGACGGTCAGCAGCGGATACACCCAGCTTCCCACGATCATCATGACGGCGTACACGAGCAGCCCGCGCGAGAACGCGGCACCGGCCGCGACCGCCGTGAACGGCAGCGCCGCCTCCGCGAGCAGCCACGTCCGCTGGCCCGCTGGGCTGCGCCGGAACGCCCACCACCATAGGCGGACGAGGAACACCGGGCCGTAGAGGATCGCGCCGAAGGCGGACAGATCGGCGGGGTAGCCTTCCGGGTCTTCGTCGCTGGGGAACGTCCGGTGGTGTTGCAGGTGCGTGGTGCGGTAGGCGTGGCCGCTTTCCAGCAGTACGCCGCCCAGCAGGAACAGGGCCCATTCCGTCGCCCGCCTGCCGAGGCCCAGGGACCGGTGGACGACGTCGTGCGTCGCCGTCACCACCGCCACGAAGATCCCGAACGCGATCGGCGGCGTCGCCCACCACCATCCGGCGAGCCAGGCCGCGACGAACAGGGCGATCCCCGCGTACGGCAGGGACAGCGTGAGGACGCGGCGCGGGCGCGTCGTGACGAGCAGGTCGGGCCCGAGTTCGGACAGTTTCGGCAGCGTCATCAGGCCCTGCCCTTCCGGGGGGCGGCTCCCAGACTCCCGGGGAGGCGGTCCGGTGGCCGCGGCGAAGCGAGGGTCATCGGGCCACCGCCGTCCGGCGCGCCGACTTGATGGCCTCGTCCGCGACGATCCTGCTGCCCAGCGCGCACGCGACGGTGCCGAGGCCGGGCCAGGTGGAGTCGCCGACGAGCCACAGCCCCGGCACGCCCAGCGAATGCGGGACGGCGTTCTGGTTGGCGTTGCCGGGCGCCTGGTGCGGTCCGCCGACCGCGCCGTCCGGGCGGAACGCGAAACGCTCGTACGAGCGCGGCGTGCCGACCTCCCAGACGCGTGCCCGTTCGCCCAGGTTGGGATGGACGCGGCGGGCCAGGCCGACGAGACGCTCCCCAATCTCCCGCTTGCGGGCCTGGTAGTCGGCGTCCGGCAGGTCCCGCCACGCGGCGAGCCCGGTGTGCGTGGAGATCATCACGGCGCGTTCGCCCGGCGGCGCGCTCTCGGTGTCGCCCGGCGCGGACACCGACACGAACATGTTGTTGCCGTCGCCGAGCGGCCGGTCGTAGTCGTGGAGGAGCTGGTGGTGGGTGAACTCCTGCCCGGCGACCTCGCCGTCGGGGACGCCGAGGAACACGACGATCGCGCCGCCCAGGTCGTTCCCGTCCCGCTCCAGGTAGGGGCGGAGCGGCGCGGCGAGGTCGGGGACGACGCGCGCGGTCGTGGCGGCCGGGAGCGCGCTGACCACCTGCCGGGCGTGGACGACGCCGCGCCCGGTGCGGACGGTGAACGCCCCGGCCCGTCCGGACACCCGCTCGACCTGGCAGCCGACGCGGAGCCGTCCGCCCATGGCGCGGTAGTGCGCGGTGAACCGGCGCCAGAACCCGCGCATGCCGCCGTGCGCGCGGGTGAGGCCCGCGCCGCGGATGGTGACGCCGAGCGCGGCGTTGATGAGCGGGGCCCGGTCGACGGTGCTGTGCACCGTGTCCTCGACCAGCATCGACAGCAGTCCGACCAGCGGCGCGTCGCCGCGCAGGCCGTGCCGGACGAGGGCGTCCCCGAGCGTGGTGTTCAGGTGGCGGGCGAGCGGGAGACCGCGTGGGCCGAGCGCCCGCAGGTTGTGCACGGCGTCGGCGGGGCGGCGCATGGGGAGCCGGACACCGGCGCGGCTCGCGTCCCAGAACACCTGCGCGATCCGGTCGAGCCGCGACCAGAACGTCCGATGCCGGGCGCTGTCGCCCAGTGCCCGCAGCCGTTCGCGATGCCATGCCTGCGTGTCGCGGTGGAGGGTGACCTTGCGGTCGGGCAGCCAGCCGACGTATCCGGGGAGCGCCTCGCCGGGCACCGGGGCCATGCCGACGCTGTCGAGCAGTTCCGCGCCGACGCCGCCGGGCTCGAAGTCGACCATCGTCGTCGCGCCCACGTCGAAGGAGAAGCCGCGCCGCCGGTAGTAGCCGGCGCAGCCGCCGACATGGCCGTGCGCCTCGATCACGAGGGTGGACACGCCGGCCGCCTGGAGCCGCGCCGCCGTCGCCATCCCGGCGAGGCCTCCGCCGAGCACAGCCACGTCGCAGGACGCCGGGAACCGCGCCGGTCGCGCTCTCTGCGGACGGTCGGACTGAACGTCTGTTCTGAACATGCGTTCAGATTGCGCGCAGGTGTGGTGTCCTGTCAATGCCGGGGATGGGCGGCCTGGCCGGGGGCGATCCCGCTCGTCGGGTGAGCAGGACCGTCCTCCGGCCAGGGCGGACGGCCGGGTCAGGCACGGTCGCCGTGCTCGATCAGGAACTTGATCGAGAGGACCGCGGCCCACGTCCAGATGGCGGCGCCGCCGGCGAGCATCAGCCGGAACTCCTCCGCCGGGAACGCGGCCAGTCCCAGGACGAGGTAGGCGGCCGCCGCGGCGACGCTGTAGATCGTCCAGCTGCGCCGTCCCTCGCGGGCGAAGCGGCGGGCGAACACCAGGCACGCCGCGCTGAGCGCGAGGCCCATCCCGACCGGCGCGAGGTTGTGCAGCATGCCGTGCCAGCTGACCTCGCCCGCTCCTGCGGGCGTCCCGGCCGGGAAGCCGTCCATCGGGTCGGTGGGGAACACGCCCGCCCAGACCAGGCTCGCGCCGTAGACGGCGATGAGCCGGACGCCCCAGGTGCGGCCCGTCGTCCCCGGCGCCAGGACGCGGCGCAGCCCGGCGGCGGAGGCCAGCACGAGCACGCCGCTGACCAGGAAGTTGGCGGTCTGGATCCACCCGTGCTCGCCGAGGGCGAGCATGCTCAGCGGGTGGCGCGCGGCGTCGAACCCGTCGCGCGTCGCGGCCTGCGCGGCGATCAGCAGGACGAACAGCGGCCCCGCGACCGCCCCGCAGCCGAGCAGCACGCGGGTGGGGATCGCCGGGCGCCGCACAGTGGCGGCGTTCATCGTGTCGGTGGTGATCGTGTCGGTGGTCATGGCGGCCTCCTCAGCCGTCGTGCTCAGCCGTCGTGGCCGTCAGCCGTAGAGGGCTTCGCCGGTCTCCAGCAGGGTCTTCAGGTCGCTGAGCGTCTGGCTCCAGCCGCCCCCGGCCCCCGGAAGCTCGCCGTTGCACTGCGCCGAGGTCTGCGGCGCGCCGGTGACGTCGTGGGTGACGGTCAGCCGCGAGATGCCGCGCTCGTCGTCCTCGATCTCGTAGGTGAGCCGGGTGGCCGGTTCGTCCAGGAAGAGCGCCCGCCAGGTCTGGACGAGCCTGCGCGGCGGATCCGACTCGATGACCTCGCCGTCGATCACCACGTCCGGGGCGCCGTGCTCCTTCATCGCGTCGCTGGCCAGCCCCCGGAAGGCGCCGCCGGGGCGCAGGTCGTACTCCACCGGCGCCTGGTAGCCGTACTTCACCGCCCACTCGGGCTTCGTGATCGCGTCCCAGATGGACTGGGGCGTCGCCTTGATGTACACGCGGTACACGTGGACGGTCCGGTCGGACCCGGTGCTCGTCTCGGTGGTCGTCATATCGGACTCCAGTTCTCTCTTGAGGTCGGCGAGCGCCGCGGCGGGCCGCTCGGTGTACTTGCCGATCCAGCGGTCGTGGATCAGCCGGATCGGCACCGGGTTGAGGAAGTGCAGCTTCTCCCTGCCCGAGCGGCGCGCGACCACCAGCCCGGCCTCCTCCAGCACCCGCAGGTGCTTGGCGACCCCGAACCGGGTCATCTCCACCTCCGACTCCAGCTCGCCGAGCGTCCGCCCGTCCCGGGCGAACAGCAGGTCGAGCAGGAACCGGCGGGTCGGGTCCGCCAGCGCCCTGAACGCCAGATCATCGTTCTTCACACCTGGAAAATAGGTGACCAAAAGGTCACATGTCAACCATGCTTCAGGAAGTGGCGGCGGTCGGATGATCCGTTATCGTCGGCTCATGCCGCTCTCGCCTCGCCTGGCAAGGATCGTGGACGCGCTGCCGCTCGAACCCGGCATGCGGGTCCTGGAGATCGGGTGCGGGCCCGGCGCCGCCGCGCGGGCCGTCGCGGTCCGGCTCGACACCGGCCACATCCTCGCGATCGACCGGTCCGCCAAGGCGATCGCGCAGGCGGAGGCGGCCGGGGCGGACGAGATCGCGTCGGGACGGATGAGCGTCCGGCGGTCCGCGATCGAGGACTTCGCGCTCGAACCCGGTGAAGCGCCCTTCGACCTGGTGTTCGCGGTGCGGGTCGGCGCGCTCGACGGCCGCCATCCGGAAGCCGGGCGCGAGGCGCTGCGCCGCATCGCCGCCGTCCTGGCGCCGGGCGGCCGCCTGCTCATCGACGGCGGCGATCCACTCCGCGAACTACCCGTCTGAACCCCAAGGTCGGTGTGACCTCGCGGTCTGCGTAACGCCCAGGGGTCTGTGATGCCAGAGTGTTGCGTAACCCAGGGGTCTGCGCAGCGCCCGGGTCAGCGTGATGCCGGGGTCAGCGGGGCTTGGGGTTTGCGTGATGCCGACGTCAGCGGGGCCTGGGGTTTGCGTGATGCCGACGTCAGTGGCAGCGGGAGAGGGCCGTGTCCAGCGTGGCGGCCCACTGGCGCAGGAGGCGGGTGCGGCGGGCCGAGTCGTCGGTGAGGAGGTCGGCCAGGCCGAGGCCGCGGACGAGGTCGAGCGTCGCCTGGACCGTCTCCCGGACGCCGGGGACGCTCTCGTCCGCGCCGAGCGCCTCGACGGTGAGGCGGTGCGCCTCCCGTCCGACCCGGGCCTCCAGCGGAAGGACCCGCGCGCGGAGCTGCTCGTCGGAGCTGGCGGCGACCCAGAGCTGCAGCGCGGCGCGGAACAGCGGGCTCGCGTACATCTCGCCGAGGAGCATGACCACGTCCAGGGTGGACGGACGCCGTCCCGACGGCACATCCAGGCGCTCGCGCATCTGCGCCACCCGCACCTCGGACCCGTACTCGACCGCCGCCGTCACCAGCTCCTCGCGCGTCCGGAAATGGTGCTGCGCGGCGCCCCGGGAGACGCCGGCGCGTTCGGCGACCACCGCGACGGTCGTGCCCGCCCAGCCCGCGGAGGCGAGGCAGTCGACGGCGGCCTCAAGGAGGCGCCGCCGGGTGGCGCGGCTGCGGTCCTGGCGCGGTTCGCGGGGGAGTGCCTGCGTGGTCATCTGGCGGCCCATGCTACCGGGCCGCCGGTCAGCGCTCCGGCCTCCAGGCCGGGGGCCGAAGGCCAGCGCGGGAGCGCCCAGGACCAGAACCAGGCCACCGGTCACCGGCCTCCGGCCTCCGGTCACCGGTCACCGGCCTTCGCGGCGCCTGGACGCCGGTTCGCCGAGAAGGCGGTCCGTTGGTGATCGACCTTCGTGTCCCGGCCCGGCGACTTTGGTCACCGCCGCCGTGGCCCTATGGCGGATGCCCGGACGGGACGTCCTGGAAAGACTCATGGACGGGCGGCCAGACCAGCGAGGAGCGACTCATGTCAAAGCTGCCGATCGACCGCCGGACCCTGCTCGCGGGCAGCGCCGCGGCCGCCGTCGTGTACGGGGCTGGACGAAGCCGGGCCATGTGGCCTGGTGGCTTCGTCCCGGCGGCGAACGCGGCGTCCACGGGCGCCTCGTCCACGGGCACAGCGACCATAGAGGCCGCGTCCACGGGCGGACGAGGTCTGCCGCAGCACGGCGTCAACTATGACACCGAGCGTGAGGTGTGGAAGCCCGAGTACGTCCGGCGCGAGATCCGCGCGATCCGCCGCGACCTGCACTGCAACGCGATCATCATCCTGGGCTCCGACGTGGCGCGCCTCATGCTCGCGGCCCGCCGCGCGGCCGACGAGGGAATGTTCGTGTGGCTGGAGGCCCGCCAGTTCGACCAGGACGCGCCCACGACGCTCCGATTCCTGACGAAGGTCGCCCGCGCCGCCGAACGGCTCCGCCGCCGGCACTCCGGCATCGGCATCTCGGTCGGTTGCGAGCTGACCATCTTCATGGACGGCCTGGTGCCCGGAAAGGACTACAAGGAACGAGGCGCCAACCTCAGCACCCCGGCGGGCGCGGGTTACAACGAACGGCTCAACGCGTTCCTCGAAAAGGCGCTGAAGACCGTCCGGCCATTGTTCGGCGGGAAGCTGACCTACACTTCCGGCGTCTGGGAAAAGGTCGCCTGGCGCGGCTTCGACATGGTCGGCGTGGACCTGTACCGGGACGCCTCGAACAAGGCCACCTACGTCCAGGACGTCCGCGCGCTCCACCGTTTCGGCAAGCCGGTCCTGATCACCGAGTTCGGCTGCTGCACCTACAAGGGCGCGGACGAGCGCGGAGGCGAGGGCTTCGACATCATCGACTGGAACCAGACCCCGCCGGTCGTCCTGCCGGGGTACGTCCGGGACGAGCGCGTGCAGGCCCGCTACATCGGCGAATGCCTGGACGTCTACGAGGCCGAGAACGTGTACGGAGCGTTCGTCTACAACTTCATCGAAGCCGACTCCCCGACCTCGCCCGACCGCGACCTCGACTACGACATGGCCGGGTACGCGCTGGTCAAGGTCTCGCCGGACCCGCGTCTCGCCTACGGCAAAACCGGCCACTGGGAGCCGAAACTCGCCTTTCGCACCCTCGCGCGCCGCTACGCTCGCGGGTGAACCCTCGTCGGCGACCCCGGCGACCCCGGCGACCCCGCCTGGTCGTCGTGCGCCTGGGACGTAAGAACAATCACGCGTGATTGATTTTCTGTTTCCGGGCTGGCAAGGTTCGGGCCATGGGCCAACCGCTGCGGGTCGGCAATGCCTCGGGCTTCTACGGCGACCGCTTCTCCGCGGTGCGGGAGATGCTGGAAGGCGGCCCGCTGGACGTCCTCACCGGCGACTATCTCGCCGAGCTGACCATGCTGATCCTGGGGCGCGGCAAGCTGAAGGACCCGGAGGCCGGGTACGCCACGACATTCCTGCGGCAGATGGAGGAGTGCCTCGGGCTCGCCGTGGAGCGGGGCGTCAGCGTCGTCACGAATGCCGGGGGGCTGAACCCGCGCGGGCTCGCCGAACGGCTGCGCGCGCTCGCCGGGCGGTTCGGTCTTGAGGTGCGGGTCGCTCACGTCGAGGGTGACGACCTGCTGGCGCGGTCCGAGGAGCTGGGCTTCGGGCACGGGCGGTACGGGGCGCCGCTCACCGCGAACGCCTACTTGGGCGCCTGGGGGATCGCCGAGTGCCTGCGGAACGGCGCCGACGTGGTGGTGACCGGCCGCGTCACGGACGCCTCGCTGGTCGTCGGCCCCGCAGTCGCGCGCTTCGGGTGGGCCCGGGACGACTGGGACGCGCTGGCCGGCGCGACCGTCGCCGGGCACGTCCTCGAATGCGGGGCGCAGGCCACGGGCGGCAACTTCGCCTTCTTTGAAGAAATCTACAACGTAAAGGCGTCGGGCCTTTCGGCCGCCGAGGTCCCGGGCTTTCCGGCCGAGGTCCCGGGCTTTCCGATCGCCGAGATCTTCGCCGACGGCTCCAGCGTCGTCACCAAGCACGAGGGCACGGGCGGCGCGGTGACCGTCGAGACCGTCACGGCGCAGCTGCTGTACGAGATCGGCGCGCCGTCCTACGCCGGTCCGGACGTGACGACGCGCTTCGACACGATCGCGCTCGCGCAGGACGGGCCCGACCGGGTGCGGATCAGCGGTGTCCGGGGGGTGCCGCCGCCCGCGTCCACCAAGGTGTGCCTCAACCACCTCGGCGGTCACCGCAACGAGATGACGTTCGTGCTCACGGGTCTCGGCATCGAGGCCAAGGCGGAACTCATCAAGGCGCACATGGCGGCCGCGTTCGGTGAAACCCCGCCCGCGCGGGTCGAGTGGACGCTCGTCGGGACCGCCAAAGCCGACCCCGCGACGCAGGGGGAGGCGACCACGCTGCTCCGGTGCGCCGTCCTCGACCCCGACGCGGAGAAGGTCGGACGCGCGTTCAGCGGCACGGCGGTGGAACTGGCCCTCGCGGGCTACCCCGGCTTCACGATGACGTCCCCACCTGGCAAGGCGAGCCCCTACGGCGTCTACACCCCGGCGTTCGTTCCGAATGACGCGGTCGAACACGTAGCCGTGACCCACGACGGCCGCCGCATCCCCATCGCGCCCCCGGCGACCACGCTCGCCCCCCAGCCCAGTGACAACGCGAGCGGAGTGGAACGCACGAGCGGGGCGGGTTACGCGGACGGAGTGGATCCCGCGGGCGTGGCAGATCCCGCGGGCGAGGCCGGTGGCGCGGGCCGGGTGGGTGAGCGGGTGGGTGAGCGGGTGGGTGAGAAAGTCGTTGCCGCCCAGTCCCCTCCCGCCCGGGGGGTCCAGCCCACTCCCAGTGTCGAACCCCCAGCTCACTTGGCGGGGGCGGAAACGAAACCTGTGGATAACCCGGCCACCGTCCGGGTTCCGCTGGGGCGCGTGGCGGGGGCGCGGAGCGGAGACAAGGGCGGCGACGCCAACGTCGGCGTATGGGCCCGGACGGACGAGCAATGGCGCTGGCTGGACCCCTTCCTCACCGTCGAGCGATTCAGGGAACTCCTGCCTGAGACCCGTGAACACGTCGTCCAGAGATATGCGCTGCCCAATCTTCGAGCGGTGAACTTCGTCGTCGAAGGGCTGCTGCAGGAAGGCGTCTCCGCGTCGACTCGGTTCGATCCGCAGGGGAAGGCATTGGGGGAGTGGCTGCGGTCACGACTCGTCGACATTCCGGAGGCTGTCCTTTGACGCTGAAAAGCACCCTCGACACCCGGGGACCGGAATACCGGGAACGGCGCCGCGCCATGCTGGAGAAGCTCGCGGCCCTCGACGCCGAGCATGCGAAGGCGCTGGAGGGAGGGGGCGGGAAGTACGTCGCGCGGCATCGCAAGCGGGGGAAGATGCTGGCGCGGGAGCGCATCGAGCTGCTGCTCGACCCCGACTCGCCGTTCCTGGAGCTCAGCCCGCTCGCGGCGTGGGGCAGCGACTTCTCCGTCGGCGCGAGCGTCGTCACCGGGATCGGCGTCGTCGAGGGCGTCGAGTGCATGATCGTGGCGAACGACCCGACGGTCAGGGGCGGATCGAGCAACCCGTGGACGGTGCGCAAGAGCTTCCGCGCGTCCGACATCGCGCTGGAGAACCGGCTGCCCGTGATCAACCTCGTCGAGTCGGGCGGCGCGGACCTGCCGACCCAGAAGGAGATCTTCATCCCGGGCGGGCGGATGTTCCGCGATCTCACGCGGCTGTCGGCGGCCGGGATCCCGACGATCGCGCTGGTCTTCGGGAACTCCACGGCGGGCGGCGCGTACATTCCGGGCATGTGCGACTACGTCGTCATGGTCAGGGAGCGCGCGAAGGTGTTCCTCGGCGGGCCGCCGCTGGTGAAGATGGCCACCGGGGAGGAGGCCGGAGACGAGGAGCTCGGCGGCGCGGACATGCACGCCCGAACCTCCGGCCTCGCCGACTACATGGCCGCGGACGAGGCCGACGCGCTCCGCCTCGGGCGCCGGATCGTCAAGAACCTCAACCACCGCAAGCTCGGCCCGCCGCCCGCCCCCGGCCCCGTCGAGGAACCGCTGTACGACGCGGACGAGCTCGCCGGGATCGTCCCCGAAGACCTGAAGGTGCCGTTCGACCCGCGCGAGGTCATCGCCCGGATCGCGGACGGCTCCCGGTTCGACGAGTTCAAGCCCCTGTACGGGACGAGCCTCGTCACCGGCTGGACGCGCGTCCACGGCTACCCGATCGGGGTCCTCGCCAACGCGCAGGGCGTGCTGTTCAGCGAGGAGGCGCAGAAGGCCGCGCAGTTCATCCAGCTCGCCAACCAGAGCGACACGCCGCTGCTGTTCCTGCACAACACCACCGGCTACATGGTCGGCAAGGAGTACGAGCAGGCCGGGATCATCAAGCACGGCGCGCTGATGATCAACGCGGTGGCGAACAGCGCGGTCCCGCACCTCACGATCGTGATGGGCGCGTCGTACGGGGCGGGCAACTACGGCATGTGCGGCCGGGCGTACGACCCCAGGTTCCTGTTCACGTGGCCGTCCGCGAAGTCGGCGGTGATGGGGCCGCAGCAGCTCGCGGGCGTCCTGTCGATCGTGGCGCGGCAGGCCGCCGAAGCGCGCGGGCAGGCCTACGACGACGACCAGGACCGCGCGATGCGGGAGATGGTCGAGACGCAGATCGAGGCGGAGTCACTGCCGTTCTTCCTGTCGGGACGGCTGTACGACGACGGCGTCATCGACCCGCGCGACACCCGCACCGTGCTCGGGCTGTGCCTGTCGGTCGTCCACAACGCGCCCGTGCGCGGAGCCGACGGCTTCGGCGTCTTCCGGATGTGAGCGACGTGAGCGACGTGAGCGCCAGGAGCGACGTGAGCGATGTGAGCTACGTGAGCGATGTGGGTGCCAGGAGCGATGTGAGCGATAGATGATCAAGAGGGTGCTGGTCGCGAACCGGGGCGAGATCGCCCGCCGCGTCCTGCGGGCCTGCCGGGACCTCGGCATCGGGACGGTCGCCGTCCACTCCGACCCGGACGCGGGCGCGCCGCACGTCCGGGAGGCGGACGTGGCGGGGCGGCTCCCCGGCGCGTCCCCGGCGGAGACGTACCTGTCGTCCGAGCGGCTCCTGGCCGTGGCGAAGCGCGCCGGGGCGGACGCCGTCCATCCGGGCTACGGGTTCCTGTCGGAGAACGCCGGCTTCGCGCGGGCCGTCACCGGCGCGGGCCTGACCTGGATCGGGCCGCCGCCGGCGGCGATCGCCGCGATGGGCTCCAAGATCGAGGCGAAGAAGCTGATGGCCGCCGCGGACGTTCCCGTCCTGCCGGAGCTCGACCCCGCCCAGGTCGCGGACACCGATTTCCCGCTGCTGGTGAAGGCGTCCGCGGGCGGCGGCGGGCGCGGCATGCGGATCGTCCGGACGCCCGCCGAACTGGACGACGCCGTCGCCGGAGCGCGCCGCGAGGCGGAGTCCGCGTTCGGCGACCCGACCGTGTTCTGCGAGCCGCTGCTGGAGGGCGCCCGGCACATCGAGGTGCAGATCCTCGCCGACGCGCACGGGACGGTCTGGGCGCTCGGCGAGCGCGAATGCTCGATCCAGCGCCGCCACCAGAAGATCGTCGAGGAGGCGCCGTCCCCCGCGGTCGGGCCGGGGCTGCGCGCCGAGCTGTGCGGCGCGGCGGTGAGCGCGGCCCGCGCCATCGGGTACGTCGGCGCGGGGACGGTCGAGTTCATGCTGGCGCGCGACGGCCGGTTCTTCTTCCTGGAGGTCAACACGCGCCTCCAGGTCGAGCACCCGGTCACCGAGTGCGTGTACGGGGTGGACCTCGTCCGGCTCCAGATCGAGATCGCCGAAGGCGCCCGCCTGCCCGCGGACGCGCCCGAGCCGCGCGGCCACGCCGTCGAGGCCCGCATCTACGCCGAGGACCCCGCGCGCGGCTGGCGTCCGGCCGGCGGCACCCTGCACACCTTCGAGGTGCCGGGCGTGGACGTCGAGTTCGCCGTCCCCGCGTCCCCGGGGCCCGGGCTGCGGCTCGACAGCGGGGTGGAGAGCGGCGTCGCGGTCGGCGTCCACTACGACCCGATGCTCGCCAAGGTGATCGCGTGGGCGCCGACCCGCGCCGCCGCGGCCCGCCGGCTGGCCGCCGGGCTGCGCGGCGCGCGCATCCACGGGCCGACCACCAACCGCGACCTGCTCGTCCGGATCCTGGAGGAGCCCGGTTTCCTGGACGGCGACACCGACACCGGCTACCTCGACCGCATCGGCCTCGACGTCCTCGCCGCTCCGCTGGCCGGTGAGGCCGCCGTCCGGGTGTCCGCCCTGGCCGCCGCGCTCGCGCAGGCCGCGGCGAACCGGTCCGCGGCGGGGGTGCTCGGCGGGTTGCCGTCCGGGTGGCGCAACGTCCGGTCCCAGCCCCAGCGCAGGACGTTCGACGGCCCATCTGGACAGGTCGTCGTCGACTACCACCTGCACAGGGGCGGGCTGGTCTCCGAACTGTGCCCCGGAACGTCGCTGGTGGCCGCCACGCCGGAGCAGGTCGTCCTGGAGCACGACGGCCTGCGCGAGACGTTCGCCGTCACCACCACCGCCGACGCGGCGCACGTCGGCTCGTCCGCGGACGCGGCGCACGGCGGTTCGCCTGCGGACGCGGTGCACGTCGACTCCCGGCTCGGCGCGGTGACGTTCCGCGCCGTCCCGCGCTTCGCCGACCCGGGCGGCCGGATCGCACCCGGCTCTCTCCTCGCGCCCATGCCCGGAACCGTCGTCCGCGTCGAGACCGGACCCGGCGCGGACGTCGCCGAAGGGCAGACCCTCGTCGTCCTGGAGGCGATGAAGATGGAGCACCGCATCGCCGCGCCGTCCGCCGGGACGGTCGCGGAACTGAACGTCCAAGCGGGACAGCAGGTCGAATCCGGCGCCGTCCTCGCCGTCATCGAAGCCGCCACCGAGACCGACGCCAAGTCCGACGCCAAGTCCGACGCCAAGTCCGACGCCAAGTCCGACGCCAAGTCCGACGCCAAGTCCGACGCCGAGGCCGAGGCCGAGGCCGACGCCACGTCCGACACCGAAGCCGTCACCGAAAGGACCGCGGAATGAGCTTCGTCGAGACCGAAGAACGGCGGGCGCTGCGCGCGGCCGTCGCCGAGCTGGGCGCCGCGTACGGCCCGGCGTACTACATCGAGAAGGCCAAGTCCGGGCAGAAGACCGACGAGCTGTGGGACGAGGCCGGACGGCTCGGCTACCTCGGCGTGAACGTGCCCGAGGAGTACGGCGGCGGAGGCGGCGGCATCGGCGACCTCGCCGTCGTGTGCGAGGAACTGGCCGCGGCGGGCTGCCCGCTGCTGCTCATGGTCGTGTCCCCGGCGATCTGCGCCACGATCATCGCGCGCTCCGGCACCGCGGACCAGAAGAAGGAATGGCTCCCGCGGTTCGCGGACGGGTCCGCCACCATGGCGTTCGCGATCACCGAGCCCGACGCCGGGTCCAACTCGCACCGCATCACGACCACCGCCCGCCGCGACGGCGACGGCTGGGTGCTGAACGGCCAGAAGACGTTCATCTCCGGGGTCGACCAGGCGGACGCCGTCCTGTTCGTCTCCCGCACGCACGACCAGAAGGGCAACCTGCGGCCGTCGCTGCTCATCGTCCCGACCGACGCGCCCGGCTTCACCTGGACGCCGATCGACATGGAGATCGTGTCGCCGGAGAAGCAGTTCATCTGCCATCTCGACGACGTCCGGCTGCCCTACGGCGCGCTCGTCGGCGACGAGGACGGCGGGCTCCTGCAGCTGTTCGCCGGCCTCAACCCCGAGCGGATCATGGCGGCCGCGATGGGCGCCGGGATCGGCCGCCTGGCCCTCGGCAAGGCCGTCGCCTACGCCAACGACCGGCAGGTCTTCAAGACGCCCATCGGCGCGCACCAGGGCCTCGCGCACCCGCTCGCCGCCGCCAAGATCGAGCTGGAGCTGGCGCGGCTGATGGCGCAGAAGGCCGCCTGGCTGTACGACGAGGGCGACGACACGGGCGCGGGCGAGGCCGCGAACATGGCCAAGTACGCCACCGCCGAGGCCGCGATCCACTGCGTCGACCAGGCCATCCAGACCCACGGCGGCAACGGCCTCACCACCGAGTACGGCGTCGGGATGCTCGCGGGCGTCGTCCGGCTGATGCGCATCGCCCCGGTGAGCCGCGAGATGATCCTCAATTTCGTCGCGCAGCACTCCCTGGGCCTCCCGAAGTCCTACTGACGCATCGGTGGCGGGGGAGCGTAGCGCGACTTAGACTCCAGGCGGTTCCGTGCTCCGCGACAGACCGGGAACGCCGAGACGTTAGGGGCCCTCGTGTACGGTCCTCCGCCCGCCCCGCCGCCGCACTTACCCTCGCCGGGATCCGGGGCGGAAGGCGACGCCGGCGCCGCGCCGCCTGGACGCCGCCTCGCGGCCTGGGGCCTCGACACCGCCCTCCTCTGCGTCGTCGCCGTCCTTCTCGGGATCATGACCTGGGGACGGCTGAACAGCCTCCATAAAGACGGGATCTGGGGCCATGTCTGGAGCGCGACCTGGGGGCTGCTGCTGTCCGGCGGCGACGTGCAGGCCGCCGCCGAGGACCTGGGCGAGAGCGTCTGGGGGACGATCGTCAGCGACATCCAGCAGGCGCTGTTCCTGCTCGTGCTGGTCGAGTTCCTGCACCAGTTCGCCGGGCAGGCCCTCGGCGGCCGCACCGCCGGCAAGGCCGTGCTCGACCTGTGCGTGGAGAACGACGTGCACGTGGAGCCCGCGAGGACGGCCAGATCCATCGCCCTGCGCCGTGCCCTGACGACCACGGCGGGCGGGACCGGTCTGTACTGCCTGGCCTGGGTCATCCTCCTGCACGGCGCGTTCGTCCTGGCCGTCCTGACCTGGATCCTCGCCGTCGGCGTCTTCGCGGGCAACAGCGTCCCCGTGCTGCTCGGTGGTGGGCGCCGCACGCTCGCCGACATGGTGGCGGGCACGACCGTGGTGCCCGCTCGCACGTCCCGGCGCGCCATGGAGCCCGACCCCGCCCAGCCCGACTCTGGCTCCCCCCGGGTGTCCGATCCGTTCCTGCCTTCGGACGCGCCGCCGCCCGACTGGTACGACTGAGCGAATCAGGCGAGCGGGCCGGGCGGGCCGAGCGGGTCAGGCGAGTAGGTCGTCAAGCTGCGCGGCCAGGGGCGTCCGGGCGGTCAGGCGGTTGTCCACGGCCGTGTGCGGGACGGGAGGCGGCTCGTCCGGGCGCATCCGGGCGGTGAACGCGTCGAACGCGGCCAGCTTGCCGGTGTCGCGGGGCGAGCCGCGCCGTTCCAGCCGGTGGCGCAGCGTCTCGGCGTCCGTCCTGATCCAGACGAGGCGGACGGGCGGGCCGCCGAGGTCGCTGGTCCACTCCGTCCAGCGGGACGGCGAGCGGATCTGGCCGGTGAACGGGCCGCTCAGCAGCACCGGGCAGCCGTGGCCGCGGATCTCCCGCGCCGTCGCCGTCATCCCCGCGTACTCGTGCGGCTTGACGTGCTCGTCGTACCAGTGGCCCTCGCGCTCGCCCGGGTCGCGGCCGGACGCCGCCAGGGCCGCCGCGACGAACCGCCCGTACATCGTGTCCTTGTCGAGCAGCGCGGGGACGGGACGCAGCCGCGCCAGCAGCAGCCCCGCCACGGTCGTCTTCCCGCACCCCGGCGGACCCGCCACCACCCACACCGCCGCGGGCGTCCCGTCGGGCGTCGCGTTGGGCGTCGCGTCGGGCGTCACGTTGGGCGTCGCGTCGGGCGTCACGTTGAGAGGCGCATCCGGCGGGTCGCCAGCCGTTCGATGCGCTCCTCGTCGATCTCGTGGCCGAGGCCCGGCTGGGTGAGCGGCACCCCGACGACGCCGCCGGACGAGCGGACGGGCGGCGTCACGAACACCGGCCCGCCCGCCGGGTCCGACACGTCGCTCGGCAGCGTGCAGCCCGGCAGCGAGGCGAGCGCGACGGCCGCGGCCTGCCCGATGCCGAACGCGCCTGACCCGCTGCACCACACGTCCCACCCCGCCGCGTACGCCAGGTCGTGGGCGCTGCGGGCCGCGGTCAGGCCGCCGAGCCGGTCGAGGCGCAGGTGCAGCGCGCGGCCCGCGTCCAGCGAGATCGCCGCGTCGAGGGTCTCCAGGTCGCCGACGGACGGCGCGACGGCGGCGCCGACCCGGAGCTGGAGCCGGGCGTGCCCGGCCAGGTCGCCGACGGCGAACGGACGCTCGATCACCGCCACGCCGTAGGAGTCCAGCGCCTCCAGGACCTCCATGTGGCCGGCGGACTCGGTGTAGGCGTGGCCCGCGTCGGCGACGAGCGCCAGCGCCGGGAACGCCTGCCGGATCGTCCGGACCGGCTCGATGTCCCAGCCTGGACGGATGTCCAGGGTGACGCGGGTATGGCCCGCTCCAACGGCCTGGTTGACGCGGCCCGCGACCGTGTCGAGGGTGGCCTCCGGCGAGATCCGCGCGCCGGTCACGATGGACGTGCGGGTACCGCCGAGCGCGTGCGCGAGCGGCAGGCCACGCGTCCGGCACCACAGGTCCCAGCAGGCGGTGTCGATGGCGGCGGCCGCCTCGCGGGCGCCGAGGTCGGCGGCGGCGGACACGTCCTCGGGACGCTCCCAGTCGAGCCCGATGAGGGCCGGGCCCATGCGCTCCTCGATGTCGGCCCAGGCCCCGCCCGACCCGCCGGGCCCGGCCGAGCCGCCCGGGCCATCCGTCCGGCCCGCTCCGCCTGCTCCGCCCGCGCCGCCCGTCCTGCCGGGCCCGGCCGGGGCCTCGGGGACGGCCATCTCGCCCCAGCCGACCGTGTCGCCGCAGGTCAGCCGGACGAGGATGCTCTGCGGCCGCCGTCCGCGCGGCATCGCCACGCGGAAGGCGTCGCAGCCATGGATCTGGGGCACCCGCACCCGCCTTTCGAGGAGTTCGTCCTCCTCAATCTTCCCCCCTCCGCGGAGCGCGCAGGAACGGGCGCAGCGGGCGCCGCCGGTAGCCGCCGTCCGTCAGGCCCGCGAGGCGCTCGAAGGGGTTGTAGGACGCCCAGTCCCCGCACAGCAGCATCGAAACGCCCGCGCACGCCCCGTACAGCGGGATCATGACGAGGCCCAGGCACCAGGCGTACTGCGTCGCGTGGCGTCCCTCGTGCCGCAACAGCCGCGACCCCTCGCCCGGCCCGGACCCGTCGCCCGGCCCGGACCCGTCGCCCGGCCCGGACTCGTCGCCCGGCCCGGACCCGTCGCCCGGCTCGGACGCGTCGACCAGGCGCGCCGCGTCGCCGCGCACGAGGACGACGTTGCCGACGGTGAACACGGGCGCGATCGGGAACGGCAGCCGGTACCCGCCGGCCAGCAGCAGCCCGTCCGGGCCCCGGCGGACGCCGCGCGAACCGCGCGCGGCGGTCGCGGCCAGCAGCAGCCCGAATCCCGTCGAGAGGTTGACCGCGTTGACGACCTGACGAACCCGATGCGCCGTTCTCACATCACCAGTGTCCACCGGGTGGAGCCCGGCGGGGCAGGGGTCACGACGGGCAGCTGGTGTCGAGGGACACCGGCTTGCTGGGCGCCTTCGGCGTGTCGCGGTCGGGGGACTCGCCGTCCGGCTCGGACGGCGACGCGCTCGCGGACGCGCGCGGGTGGCTGCTCACCTGGCGGGGATCGGTGTTGACGGCGTCGGACGTCAGCTTGCGGATCAGGTCGAAGTCGGGGTTCCCGGTGTAGATCAGCGGCGGCACGAACTGCAGGCTGTTGATCTTCGCGCCGTTCTTGACCTTGTTGGACAGCTTCACCAGCG
This sequence comes from Actinomadura sp. 9N215, assembly GCF_044326345.1. Taxonomy (NCBI): domain Bacteria; kingdom Bacillati; phylum Actinomycetota; class Actinomycetes; order Streptosporangiales; family Thermomonosporaceae; genus Actinomadura; species Actinomadura sp. 9N215. The sequence goes on from NZ_JBIRBA010000045.1 coordinate 18,256, forward strand.
CGGGCAGCAGCTCCTGCGGGATGTCGGTCGACAGGGTCCGCTTGGCGGCGGCGGCCAGCTTGTCGAAGCTGGTCAGGACGGTCTTCGGGTCGGCCTGCTCGGCGATCGCGCGCATCAGGCACTTCTGCCGGCTCATCCGGACGTAGTCGCTGCTGTTGGTGCGGGACCGTCCGTACCAGAGGGCCTCCTTGCCCGACAGCGTCCGGTAGCCGGGCTGCAGGACGGCGCCCTCCAGCCCGTACGGGATGGGCTGGTCGACCTTCATCCGGACGCCGCCGAGGGCGTCGACGATGTCGGCGAAGCCGAACATGTCGACGAGGATGTAGTAGTCGACGCGCAGGCCGAGGACGCCGGCGATGGTGTCCTTCAGCAGCCGCGGGCCGCGGTGGTTCTTGGCGACGCCGGGCACCACGTCCGGGTGCTCCTCGGCGTACTGGTACACCTCGTTCAGCAGGCCGGGCGTCCCCGCGCCGTCGCCGGTGAAGCCGTACGGGAACCGGTCGCGGGCCGGGCCGGGCGGGAACGGGACGTCCTCCAGGTTGCGGGGCAGGCTCAGCAGCACCGTGTCGCCGGTCTCGGTGTTCACGCTGGCGACCGTCATGCTGTCGGTGCGCACGCCGGTGCGGTTCTCGGCGGCGTCGCCGCCGATGAGCAGGATGTTGACGCGGGGCTGCCCGTCGAAGGGGTCGTCGGTGTCGACCTGCCTGCCGTTCTCGCTGCCGGTGCGGAAGATGCTGGTCAGCGCGTCCCTGGCGACATAGCTCCGGTGCGCGGAGAAGGCCGCGGGGACGGCGACGGCGACGCACATCAGGACGACCGCGGCCGCGGCGAGCGAGTGACCGCCGCCGGTCAGCCCGGCGGGGCGCACCACCAGGTAGGACCACACCACGACGATCATCCACAGCACGCCGAGCCCGATGAGCCCGGCGGTCAGCCGCCGCAGCATCTCCGGCTGGACGGCGAGCTCCGCCGCCTCGGCGTTGTATACCTTCGCGGCGACCGCCGCGGCGACGACCGCGAGGTACAGGGCCAGCAGCACGCCGCCGGCGATCCTGCGGCCGGCGACGAAGTGGGCGACGCCCCAGACCAGGGCCGACGCGAGCGTCAGCGCCAGCGCGCGGGGGAGCCCCCCGCCGCCGGACGAACGATCCACGTCCCCCGCCCGGGCACGCCGACTCGCCGATCGACCCATGTACGCTCCGATTCCCACCCACGCTGGATTAAGCCCTGGCTCACTTTAAGGACGCTCGGAACCGGGCAAAGGTTGCGTACAAGACGCTTGCGGCCGAGCGGGCAGGGCTTCAGGCGGGGCTTCGAGCGGGGCGTGAGGCGGGGCGTCACGCGGAGCGTCAGGCGCAGTTGTCGCTCAGGATGTGCAGCCCGCCCGCGCCCCCGGCGCCGGCGGCCGAGTCCCGGACGGCCCGCGCCGCCAGCCTCCTGATCTCGGGATAGTCCGGCCGCCAGGTCGAGATGACCGGCGGGACGAACTGCAGGCTCGTGATCTCGGCGTTCCTGATCTTGGCGGCAAGCCCGATGAGCGGCGGCAGCAATCGCTGCGGCAGGTCGGTGCTGACGGAGTGCTTGAAGACCTCGGTGAGGCGCTGGAAGCTGCGCAGCACGGTCAGCGGCCCCGCCTGGCGGGCCAGCGCCCACATCAGGCATTTCTGGCGGCTCATGCGGGCGTAGTCGCTGCTGTCCGTCCTGGACCGCCCGTACCAGAGGGCCTCCCGGCCGCTGAGCCTGCGGCAGCCCGGCTTCAGCACCCCGGACGGCACCTGCTGCCTCGGCACGGGGACGGCGTCGGACACGCAGATCCGGACGCCGCCGACCGCGTCCACGATCTGCCGGAAGCTCCGCATGTCGACCATCGCGTAGTACGGGACGGGCCTGCCGAGGATGTGCGCGACCGTCCGCTTCAGCAGTTCGGCGCCCGGGTTGCGGACGTGCCCGCCGCCCGCGAGCACGCCGGGGTCGCGGACGCCGCTCTCGTACACCTCGTTCAGCAGCTCCTCCGGCGGGAACGGGACCCGCTTCGTGCCCGACCACACCGGCACGTGCTGCAGGTTGCGCGGCAGGCTCAGCAGCAGCGTGTCCCCCGTCGCGGTGTCGATGCTGGCCAGCGTCATGCTGTCGGTGCGGACGCCGGGGCGGCCGGTGTCGGCGTCGCCGCCGATGAGGAGGACGTCGAGGCGCGGCGTGCCCGCCCACGGGTCGGCGGCGTCCGCGTGGACGCCCGCCGTCCTCGACGGCCCCGGCCCCTCGGCGAACAGGCTCTCGACCAGGTCGCGCTGCAGGTAGCCGTAGTGGGCGACGGTCAGCGGCGGAACGACGACGAGCAGGCACAGCACCGACACGGTGGTGCCTCCGGCCAGCCGCCACAGCGGCGACAGCCCGTCCGGGACCAGCACCGCGTACGAGTGGACGATCAGCGCCGCCCACAGCACCGCCAGGACGACCGCACCCGCCGCCACCGCCAGCAGCCAGCCCGGCCGGACCGACAGCTCAAGGAACAGGGACCGGCCCTCGCCCGCGGCGGCTGCGGCGCCCGTGACCAGCAGCGCCTGCGCGAACAGCAGCGCCGTGCCGAGCCGGACTCGTCCGGCCCGCAGGTGCGCGATGCCGGGCAGCGCCGGGGACACCGCGGCGATCAGCAGCGCGTGCGCGAGCCGCCGCAGCGCCGCGTCCCGGCCATCCTGCCCGTCCCGGCCATCCTGCTCGTCCGGTCCGTCACGCCCGACCCGTCCGTCGTGCCCGTCCCGGTCGGTCCGCTTCCGCTGCCGGTGCTGGTCGTCCGGCCGTTCCCGTTCGGCGCCGTCCTCGCCCGCCTCGCCCGCCGGCCGCGGCGGGCCGTCCGGCATCAGCCGTGTCCCGTCGCCGATCGGCCCGTCCACCATGCTTCGCCCCCTCCGGGGACGAAGACCCCCTTCTCCGCCCCCACCTAAGAGCGTGCAGGTCGGAGCGGGAAAGATCAGCGGCGATGGCGGCGTGTCGCGAAGGCCACGCTGATCATGGAGAAGACTTCACCAACTGCTGGACAGCGGCATGCCCTCGACGAACCCGGACGACCCCTGGATCCCCACGGTCGCCCGCTCGTGGAACTCCTCCAGCGTGCGCGCGCCCGCGTAGGTGCACGAGCTGCGCAGCCCCGCGACGATCGAGTCGATCAGGTCCTCGACGCCGGGGCGCCGCGGGTCGAGGAACATCCGGGACGTGGAGATCCCCTCCTCGAACAGCGCCTTGCGGGCCCGGTCGAACGGCGAGTCGTCGGCGGTGCGCAGCCGCACCGCCCGCGCGGACGCCATCCCGAAGCTCTCCTTGTACGGCCGCCCGTCCGCGGTGCGCTGCAGGTCGCCCGGCGACTCGTAGGTGCCGGCGAACCAGGACCCGACCATCACGTTCGCCGCGCCCGCCGCGAGCGCCAGCGCCACGTCGCGGGGGTGCCGGACGCCGCCGTCCGCCCACACGTGCCGGCCGAGCCTGCGGGCCTCGGCGGCGCACTCCAGCACGGCCGAGAACTGCGGCCGCCCGACCCCGGTCATCATCCGGGTCGTGCACATCGCGCCCGGGCCCACGCCGACCTTGACGATGTCGGCGCCGGCCTCGATCAGGTCGCGGGTGCCCTCGGCCGTCACCACGTTCCCGGCCACGACCGGGACGGCCGGGTCCAGCGCCCGGACGGCCGCCAGCGCGCCGATCATCTTGTCCTGGTGGCCGTGCGCGGTGTCGACGACGAGCAGGTCGGCGCCCGCCTCCAGCAGCGCCTTGGCCTTGCCCGCGACGTCGCCGTTCACGCCGACGGCCGCGCCGATGCGGAGCCGCCCGGCGCCGTCCACGGCGGGCTTGTAGAGCGTGGCGCGCAGCGCGCCGGTGCGGGTGAGGACGCCCGTGAGCCGCCCGGACGCGTCGACGACGGGCGCGAGGCGGTGCCCGCGCTCGTGCAGCCGGTCGAACGCCTCGCGCGGGTCGACGCCGTCCGGGACCGTGACCAGGTCGCGGGACATGACGTCGCGCAGCTGCGCGAACCGGTCGACGCCCTCGCAGTCGGCCTCGGTGACGACGCCCACGGGACGGTCGTCCTCGACGACGATCACGGCGTTGTGGGCGCGCTTGGGCAGCAGCGCGAGCGCGTCCCCCGCCGTGCTGGACGGCCCGAGCCTGATCGCGGTGTCGATCACCAGGTCGCGGCCCTTGACCCAGCCGATCACCTCGGCGACCACGTCCACCGGGATGTCCTGCGGGATCACCGCGAGCGCGCCGCGCCGCGCGACGGTCTCGGCCATCCGGCGGCCGGACACGGCCGTCATGTTGGCCACCACGAGCGGGATGGTCGTCCCGCTCCCGTCCACGGTGGACAGGTCGACCTCCAGCCGGGACCCGACCGACGAGCGGCGGGGGACCATGAAGACGTCGTTGTAGGTGAGGTCGTGAGCGGAGCGCTCACCGTTCAGCAGGTGCACGGCTGTCCTACACACCAATCGCGGGTCGGGGTGGCTGGGCCACCGTCCATTGTCGGCCATACCCGGCCGTGCCCCGGACACGCCGCCGGCGGGACCGCCCCGGCCCCCTGACCGAAGAGAACTCCCGCGACGTGGTGAAAACGGTGCAACGTGAGGCTTGGCTCTCTGTAAAGTTACCTCTTGACGTAACTGCGCCCTCGATGCACTTTTCTTACATGTGCCTCACGCGGACGGCGGAACCGCCGTAGGGGCGTGACAGCAGAACACCGGGAGAAGCGCATGCAGGTCTCGCACTTGGACCCGGTCAGCCGCGCTCGTCCGCGCCGCGGGCCGTCCTTGCCGCGCGGCGGTCATGAGAACGGGCACCGCGATGATCAGCGGGGTGAGCCTTGCCGCCGTGCGCGCCCGCCGCCGGGGCCCGCCGTGCCCGGTGCGCGTTGTGAGCCGGCCGCGTTGCGCTTTCGGACGGGACCACCCGGCGTCGGAAACGTCGCCGCGCCACACCCCCCGCAGACGCTTCGACGGCCGCCGGGCACGGTGAACACGAGCAAGATCAATATTTGACGTCATACCGTCCTGAAATGGAATGATCTTGCAGTTGTCGACAAACCGATTCATCTTCATCACATATCGAGGAGGACAGCCGTGCTGGATGCGGTCGACGCCGTGCTCGTCCGCGAGCTCCAGCGGGATGGCAGGGCGACGTTCCAGGCGCTCGCCGACCGCGTCGGGCTTTCCCGCACGGCCGTGCGGGCACGGGTGCAGCACCTTCTCGAAACGCAGGTCGTCCGCGTCGTCGGCATCGTGCACGCCGCCGTCGTCGGCGCGGAGGCGATCGGGCACCTCTCGGTCACCGTGGACGGGTCGGCGCGGAAGGTGGCCGCGGCCGTCGCCGAGCGGCCCGCCGTCAGCTTCGCCGCCCTGACCGCGGGGCCGTACGACCTGGTCGCGCAGGTGCGCACCCGTGACGACGCCGCGCTCGCCGCCGAGGTGGACCACATCAGGTCCATCCCCGGCGTCCGCGCGGCGGAGGTGTTCAGGTCGGTGTCCACCGTGCGCGACACGCACGCGGTGGTGCGCGAGCTCGGCGAGGTCACCCTCGACGGCATCGACTGGCGGCTCCTGCAGGAGCTGCAGCGCGACGGGCGCGCCCCCTACACCCGGCTCGCGCACATCATCGGCCTGTCGCAGGCCGCCACCCGGGCGAGGGTGGTCAGGCTGATGCGCTCGGGCGTCATCCAGGTCACCGGCCTGGCCGACCCGCTGGCCCTCGGCGCGGCCGAGCTCGGCGGGTTCGGGCTGGTGGTCACCGGCGGGCTGCAGCGGGCGGTCCAGGCGGTCGTCGAGCAGGACGGCGTCCGCTACCTGGCGACCGGCTTCGGCCGCTACGACATCATCGGGCAGGCCGAGGCGGCCTCGCGCAGCGAGCTGGTCGCCGTGCTGGACGCCATCCGGTCCGTGCCCGGCGTGACGGTCCGGGAGTCCTGGCACCACCTGGACGTGGTCAAGGAGTCCTACACCGTCGAGTTGCCTGACGAGCCCCTCAACGGGACCGCCTGACCCGTCGCCTTGCCCGGCCGCCCCCCGGCCTCCCCGCACCCGCCCCCGGCCACGGCGCCCAGCCGTGGCCGGGGGAGCGGGCCTACTCGCGGTTGAGGGCGGCCTCCTCCAGGTCCAGCTCGTGCATGACGCGGGTCAGCACCTCGTCGTCGATGCGGCGCTCGTCGCGCATCTGGACGAACACCCGCCGCTCCGCCGCCAGCATCTCCCGCCGCAGCCGCCGGTACATCGCCGTCGGCACCTCCTCGCCCGCCGGGCCCGTCCCGCCGCCGAGCCGTTCCCACGCGCGCAGCTGCCGGTGCTCGGCGAGCTGCCTGAGCCGCTCCACGACCGAGCCGTCCAGGTCCTCGTCGCCGGTCAGCTCGTCGAGGCGGTCCAGCGCCGCCTGCGCGGCGGCGTGCTGCGCGCCGGCCTCCGCGACGGTGTCGGCGTAGCGCTCGCGGTCGCCGCCGACACCGAGCACGCGGATCAGCGCCGGGAACGTCAGCCCCTGCACCAGCAGCGTCCCGAGGACGGTCGTGAACGTGAGGAACAGGACCAGGTCGCGGGCGGGGAACGGCTCGTCCGCCGAGGTGGCGAACGGGACCGCGAACGCGGCGGCCAGCGACACCACGCCGCGCATGCCCGCCCACGACGCGATCGTCCGGCCGCGCCAGCCGGGGTCCTCGCGCTCGCGCGCCCGCCGTGACAGCAGCCGCGGGACGTACGACGCCGGGAACACCCACACGAACCGAGCGACGACCGTCACCGCGAAGATCGCCAGCGCCCACCAGGCCAGCTCGGGCCAACTCCGGTCCGACAGCCCGTCGATCACCGGCGGCAGCTGCAGGCCGATCAGCAGGAACACCACCGTCTCCAGGACGAAGACCATGACCTTCCAGAACGACTGCCCGATCAGCCGGGTCACGGCCGTCGACTCGGTGGCCCGGTGCCCCAGGTACAGCCCGCTGACCACCACCGCGATGACCCCGGACGCGTGCAGGCTCTCGGCGATCAGATAAGCGGCGAACGGCGTCACGACCGCGACGCCGTTCTCCACCAGCGGATCGTTCAGCCGGGTCCGCATCCAGTGCAGCGGCGGCCCGAGCAGCACCCCGACGGCGGCCCCGACGGCGGCGGCGAACAGGAAGCGCCAGGCCCCGTCCAGGAGCGTGAACCCGGCGCCGGTCGCCGCGATGACCGCGACGCGGAACGCCGTCAGCGCCGTCGCGTCGTTGAACAGGCTCTCGCCGACCAGGATCGTCACCGTCCTGCGCGGCAGCCCGAGGCGCTGCGCGACGCTCACCGCGGCGACCGCGTCCGGCGGCGCCACGATCGCGCCGAGCACGAACGCCGCGGCCAGCGGCAGGTCGGGGACGAGCAGGTACGCCGCGTACCCCACGGTGAACGTGGTGAACAGCACCAGCCCGACCGACAGCAGCCCGATCGACCAGGCGTTCTCGCGCAGGCCCACGTAGGAGCTCTTCCACGCCGCGGCGAACAGCAGCGGCGGCAGGAACACGTACAGCGCGACCTCGGGGTCGAGCTCGAACTCCGGCACCCCCGGCACGAACGAGACGGCAAGACCCGCGATCACCAGGACCAGCGGCGCCGAGAGCCCGGCGCGCCGCGCGCCCGCGGCCACGACCAGGGCGGTGACCGGAACGGCGAGCAGCCAGAGTGCGTGCGTCGTCTCCACCAGCCAGATGATGGCACGCGCCCGCCGTTCCCCCTCCGGTGGGCGGCGCGTGTCAGTGGGCGTCGCGGGCCGTGTCCTTGGCGAAGCTGAGGAAGTCGCGGGCGGCGGGCGGGAGCTTGCGGTGCGCGTGGACGATCCCCGTCATCCGGGTGATCGGCGGCATGAACGACCGGACGGTCACGCCCTCGGTGTCGTCGATCTGGTTCCGGTACCACAGCAGCGAGCCCATCCCGGCGCGGACCCAGCCGATCCACGCGCCGCGCTCGTCGGACTCCACCGCCGCGACGGGGGTGGCCCCCACCCGGCGCAGCACGGTGTCGATCTCGGCGCGGCGGGCGCTGCCGCGGGCGGGCAGCACGAGGCGCATCCCGTCCAGCGCGTGCACCGGCACAGGCTCGCGCATCTTCAGCGCCGGCGGCGAGATCAGCACGACCTCCCGCTGCTCGAACGGGTGCGCCGTCATGTCGCCCGGCACCGGCAGGTCGGTGAGCGCGAGGTCGGCGCGGCCCGCGCGCAGCGCCGCCGCGACGCCGTCGCGGTCCTCGCAGCGGAGCACCCGGACCCGGACGGCCGGCTGGTCGCGGGCGAAGCGGGGCAGGAGCCGGCCGGTCAGCTCGGGCTCCAGCGACGAGGTGACGGCGACGCGCAGGTCGGCGCCGCGCCCGTTGGACCGGGTCACCGCCAGGCCCTCGATCGCGTCGACCGCGTCCAGCGCGACCCTGGCCTTCCGGACCACCTGCTCGCCGACCTCGGTGAGCGCCACGCCGCGGCCGGAACGCTGGAACAGCTCGACGCCGAGTTCGCGCTCCAGCTCGCGGACGGCCCGCGACAGCGCGGGCTGGGCCACGTAGAGAGCCTGGGCCGCCGACGTCATCGTGCCGTGGTCGGCGGTCGCCACGACATAGCGCAGCTGCCGCAGATTCATGCACCGACCGTATGCCAACGAACCCATTCGGTCCCGGACATAGCCGGAATCGGACCTAGATTGAACCCGCGCCGACCTGGTGATCAAGCCCCAGGCCGGGCCGGGGCGGTCTCCGGCTCGGGCTGCAGCTGCGGCGCGCCGACGCCGCAGTGGCTCCTGCACTCCGGCTCGACCGCCTCGCCGGACGGGGCGCGCAGCGCGTCGTCGTCCACCGTCAGGAAGCTCAGCACCGCCCCGCCGACGAGCATCGCGGCGCACACCGCCATCGCGATCCCGAACCCGTGCGAGAACGCGGACGGGTCGTCGTAGGCGTCGCCGGTCAGCCCGGCCAGCGGCGGGATCGCCGCCACCGTCAGCAGGCCCGCGGCCCGCGCCACCGCGTTGTTGACGCCGCTGGCCACGCCCGCGTGCCGGACGTCCGCGGTGGCGAGGACGGTCGCGGTGAGCGGCGCCACCACCGCCGCCAGGCCCAGCCCGAACACGACCACGGGAGGCAGGACGTCCCGCACGTAGGACGCGTCCGCGCCGATCTGGCCGACCCACAGCATCCCGGCGGCCGCCACCACCAGCCCGACCGTCATCGGCAGCCGCGGGCCGATCTTCTGCGCGAGCGCGCCCGCCCGCGCGGACAGCAGCAGCATCAGCACCGTGACCGGCAGCAGCGCCGTCCCGGCGGCGATCGGCGAGAACTGCCCGACGACCTGCAGGTTCAGCACGAACAGGAAGAACATCACGCCCATCCCGCCGTACATGATGAACGTGACGACGTTGATCGCGGTGAACTGCCGGGACGCGAACACGTCCAGCGGCAGCATCGGCCGCGGCGCCTCCCGCCCCGCCTTCGCGGCGCGCACCCTGCCGCGCCTCTTCTCCACCACCACGAACGCGACGGCCGCCGCGGCGCCCGCCACGACGGCGACCCCGATGACCACCGGGGGCGCGTTGCCGCCCGGCGCCTCCGTCAGCGCGTACGTCGTCCCGGCCAGCGCGAGCGCCGCCAGCGCCGCGCCGAGCACGTCGAAGCGGCCGTGCGCCTCCGGGTCGACGCTCTCCGGGACGTGCCGGACCGTGACCAGCAGCACCACGGCGGTCAGCGGCACGTTCAGCAGGAACACCCACCGCCACCCGGCCACCTCCACCAGCCAGCCGCCCGCGAACGGCCCGATCGCGCCCGCCACCCCGCCGAGCCCCGACCACGCCCCGACCGCGCGCGGCCGGTCGTCGGCCGCGAACGACGCCTGGATGATCGCCAGCGAGCCCGGGGTGAGCAGCGCCCCGCCCACGCCCTGCAGCGCCCGCGACACGATCAGCATCTCGATGTTCAGCGCCAGCCCGCACAGCACCGACGCGACCGCGAACCACACGACGCCGACGAGGAAGATCCGGCGGCGCCCGTACCGGTCGCCGAGGGAGCCGCCGAGCAGGATGAACCCGGCGAGCGTCAGCGTGTAGGCGTTCACCGTCCACTGGAGCCCGGCCATGTCGGCGTCCAGGTCGCGGGCCAGCCTCGGCAGCGCCACGTTCACGACCGTGGCGTCGAGCATCGCCACGCTCGACCCGAGCACGGTCGCCAGCAGGATCCAGCGGCCGGGCCCGGTGCCCAGCCGGACGTCGGGCATCAGACGATCAGTTCATCGACGAAGCACCAGCGCCAGTCCTCGCCCGGCTCGAACGACCGGACGATCGGGTGCCCCTCCTTCTCGAAGTGCGCGGTGGCGTGCCGCATCGGGGACGAGTCGCAGCAGCCCACGTGCCCGCAGCCCAGGCACAGCCGCAGATGGACCCACCTGGTGCCCTCGGCCAGGCACTCCTCGCACCCCTGCGGGGTGTTCGGGGACGGGTCCTGCGCCGGAATGCTCCGCACATGTTCGCAAGTGGCCATGTCTGCATCGTGCCACGGCCCCGGTCACAGGATCACCAATGGCCCCGCACCGCGGGTAGATCGAACGGCCCTCGCCGCGGGATCACCAGTGGTCGGGGCTGAACGGCTCGTCCTCGGGGCGCGCCGACTCCGCCAGCAGCCGCAGGTCCGACTCGACCATCATCGTGACGAGCTCCTCGAACGTCACCGCGGGCTCCCAGCCGAGCTGCTCGCGGGCCTTCTTCGGGTCGGCGCACAGCAGGTCGACCTCCGCCGGACGCGTGTACCTCGCGTCCAGGACGACGTGGTCCTCCCAGTTCAGGCCGGCGGTGCGGAACGCGAACTCCACCAGCTCCCGCACCGACTGGGTGTGGCCCGTCCCGATGACGAAGTCCTCGGGGGCGTCCTGGGCGAGCATCAGCCGCATCGCGCGGGCGTAGTCGCCGGCGAAGCCCCAGTCGCGGCGCGCGTCCAGGTTCCCCAGCCGCAGCTCGGTGGCCAGGCCCAGCTTGATGCGGGCCGCGCCGAGCGACACCTTCCGGGTGACGAACTCGGCGCCGCGGCGCGGCGACTCGTGGTTGAACAGGATCCCGCTGACCGCGAACATCCCGTACGACTCGCGGTAGTTCTGCGTGATGTAGTGCCCGTAGCTCTTCGCCACCCCGTACGGGCTGCGCGGGTGGAACGGCGTCCTCTCGTTCTGCGGCGTCTCCCGCACCATCCCGAACATCTCCGACGACGACGCCTGGTAGAAGCGGATCTGCTCGCGGCCCGGCGTCCTGGACGGGCTGATGCCCGACACCACCCGGATCGCCTCCAGCATCCGCAGCACGCCCATGCCGGTGACCTCGGCGGTCAGCTCCGCCTGCTGCCACGACATCGGCACGTAGGAGATCGCGCCCAGGTTGTAGACCTCGTCCGGCCGGACGTGCTCCACCGCGGAGATCAGGCTGCCCTGGTCGAGCAGGTCGCCGGTGGCGATCCGCACGTCGCCGATGTGCTTGCGCAGCCGCGACACATGAGGGTTCGCCTGCCCACGCACCAGGCCCCAGACCTCGTACCCCAGGGCGAGCAGGTGCTCGGCCAGATACGAGCCGTCCTGTCCGGTGATGCCGGTGATGAGTGCTCGCCTGGACAGCGGATCCTCCATGGCTGATTAGGTCCGATGCTGGCCCCCCACGGACGGACCCGCGACGAGCGTGACCTATGAGATTAGCGACCCCGCCGCGGTGCTGACGACGGAGGGCGGTCTTAGAACCGAATTCGCTTCTGTTCGCCGAACCGTCCTCCAGCCCCCACCCACCGCCATCCAAGCGACGAGCTCCGCTCGACCGTCCCGCTCCGATGTGCCACGGTGAGACCATCATGAGCCCCTCTGAGACGCCGCTGCGGCTGAACGGGCGCGACCTCGGCCCGCACGCGATCATGGCCGTGGTGAACCGCACGCCCGACTCGTTCTTCGACAAGGGCGCCACCTACGGCTTCGACGCCGCGCTCGCCGCCGTCGACCGCGCGGTCGCGGACGGCGCCGACATCGTCGACATCGGCGGCGTGAAGGCCGGTCCAGGCGAGGACGTCGGCGTCGCCGAGGAGCTGCGCCGCGTCGTCGGGCTCGTCGGCGCCGTCCGCGAGCGGCATCCCGGCGTCGTGATCAGCGTCGACACGTGGCGCGCCGAGGTCGGGGAGGCGGTGGCGCTGGCGGGCGCCGACCTGCTGAACGACACCTGGGGCGGTCCCGATCCGCGGCTGGCCGAGGTCGCCGCCGCGCACGGGATCGGCCTCGTCTGCGCGCACGCCGGGGCCCTCGCGCCCCGGACCCGCCCGCACCGCGTCGGCTACGCCGACGTCGTGGCCGACGTCGTCGCGCACGTCACGGCCGAGGCCGAGCGCGCGGCGGACCTGGGCGTCCGCCGGGACGCGATCCTCATCGACCCGGCCCACGACTTCGGCAAGAACACCCGCCAGTCCCTGGAGATCAGCCGCCGGCTCGGCGAGCTCACGGCCACCGGGTGGCCGGTACTGGTCGCGGTGTCCAACAAGGACTTCATCGGCGAGACGCTCGGCCGCCCGGTCGACAAGCGCGGCGTCGGCACCATGGCCGTGCTGGGCGTCTCCGCCCTGCTCGGCGCCCGCGTCTTCCGCGTCCACGACGTCAAGGCCGCCCGCCAGGCCCTCACCGCCGTCACCGCCGTCCGGGGCTGAACGCTCTAGTGCGCCGCTTCGCGCTGGCGTGCGCGGTAGGCGGCGACGTGCATGCGGTTGCCGCAGGTGCGGCTGTCGCAGTAGCGGCGGCAGCGGTTGCGCGACAGGTCGACCAGGACGCGTGAGCAGTCCGGCGCCTCGCAGGTGCGCAGCCGGTCCAGCTCGCCCGCCGCCACCACGTACGCCAGCGCCATCCCGCAGTCGGCGGCCAGGTGCTCGCCGAGCGGCGCGCCCGGCGCGAAGTAGTGCACGTGCCAGTCGTAGCCGTCGTGGTCGGTCAGGTGCGGGGTGGTGCGGACCTCGCCGACGATCTCGTTGATCTGCTGGACGGCGGCCGGGACGTCCCCGGCGCGGAACACGGCATGGAACCGGTCGCGCAGGTCAAGGGCGCGGGCGAGGTCGACGCCGGTCAGCTCGCCGACGTCGCTGAACTCGTTGCGGTCCACGAACGCGCGCAGGCCGGTCACCCCGGTGAGCTCCTCGGCCCCGGACGCCGCCGGGCCGGTGTTGATCAGGTCGACGACGACGGCGAGCGCGTGCTCGGTGTCGTGAGTGAAGATCACGATGACTCCAGTCTCGGGGACCCGGGGCGGTCGTGTGCCCGGCCCGCCCCTGCGGGAACCCGTGCCGCCGGGCCGGGACGCGGCCCGTGGTGCACAACCATATGACGAGTATCCGGCACGTCCATGCGCACCCCGTGATGCGGTGCGTACAGTTCCGCGTTCCGGGCGGGGCCGCAACCGGGATAGGGGACAGGCTCTTCGCCGTCCTCCGGGCTCGGCCTGGAGGTCCGCCAGGCGATCAGTGCGCCGACGGCCGGGGCCGCGCCGGGGCTCGGCGGGTCAGCGCTCGTAGTTCGGGTCGGCGACGACCGGGTAGAACGCGTCGCTGTGCTGGACGCGCATCGTGACGGCCGTCCCCTCCAGGGTGTAGTCGGCCTTCACCTGGCGGAACATCGAGTCGCTCGCCCACGGGTTGTAGAGCCGGCCCACCGTCGCGCCGTACCGCAGGTGGACGACGTCGTACCCTCCCGACGGCATCGACTCCAGCGCCAGGCCGTCGGCGAGGGACACCGAGAACCGGAACTCCGAGGGCGCGTCCGGCCCGTGGATCACGGTCAGCAGCCGCACGCCGCCGGCGGTCGTCTGCGCGACGATGTCGGTGTCGACGTCCACGCCCACGAAGACCCGGAGGCTGGGCCGCAGCACCTGCGCGACGGTGTCGGCCGCGGCCACGTCGATGCCGAGGTGGATGCGCTGCCCGTCCTTGGTCGGCACCCACACGCCGTCGCGGGCGCGCTGGCCCCAGGCGACTTCCGGGTTCTCCATCTCCTGGGGCTCGTTCTTGCCCCGCGCGACGAGAATCCTGGAGGCGGCGCTCATCGCAGCGGCAGCGCCGTCCCGTGCATGCCTCATGGCGGGCCCCCTCGCCCTCTTCATCACTCGCGTGACTTCGTGCCTGTCTCGGGTTTACCACGGGCAGGCCGGACTGGGTGTCCGCTGGCCTGCTGCTGGTCGATTCGTGACGTTCGCCCCGTGCGTCGTTGGACCTTACACCACGCTTATACGCCCCGGACGTGTCGGGTGGCGCCCCTTCGCGCACGATCACGGGGCGATGACGGTGCGCATCCGGACCTTTACGCAGAAAATACTTTGTGCGCGTCCGGGAGGCTCCGCATCATTGAACACATCGAACGAACGCGGAAAGGCGCGAAGGGGTGAGCCACCGGTTAGGCGGCCGGTCTCCAAATCCGGCGGAAAGTGGGTTCGACTCCTACCGCCCCTGCTGAGCACGCACGACGGGCTTGTGGTGCAACGGAAGCACACGTCCCTTGCAAGGACGCGATCAGGGTTCGACTCCCTGCTGGTCCACCGGCGCCCGGCGCCGCGGGCCGTCTCGCGGCAGACGGCCCGCGGCGGGTCCTGGAGGGTTGGCCGAACGGTAAGGCAGCAGTTTCGAAAACTGACGTCGAGGTGACACTCGAAGGGGTTCGACTCCCTTACCCTCCGCAATTCACACCTACCCTCGGCAATTCATGCCGCGATTCGGCTCAGGCGGGAACGGGCTCGCCGACGGTGGCCGTCGCGGAGAGATCGGCGAGGACGTCGCTGAGGCGGTCCAGGGCGTCCGCGATCCACGGCAGGGCCGCCGGGGCGGGCGACGCCAGGGCCGCGAGGCGCTGCTCGTCGTCGTCGCCGTAGAGCTGGCTCGGCGCCACCCGCATCCGCAGCGCCGACGGGGCGTCCCCGAACGAGCTGCCCGGCAGGACGCCGACTCCGTAACGTTCCAACAGCAGGTGCGTGAGATCGGCGGCCGTCCGGACGCCGTGGTTCTCGTCGAGCGCGTCGCGGATCGGGCCGAAGTCGGGGTAGACGTAGAACGCCGCCTCCGGCCGCGTGACGCGGGCTCCCGCGGCGGCGAACCGGTCCGCGACCGCCCCCGTGACCGCGGCGTGCAGCCGCCTGCTGCGGTCGACGTGCTCGACGAGCTCGGGCGGCTCGGCGAACGCGTACGCGGCGGCGTGCTGCATCGGCGCGGGCGCGCTGGACCACATCTCGCTCGCCACGCCCAGCAGGCTGTCGCGCAGCGCGCGGCCGAACGGGCCGTCCGGCAGCCGCGCCACGCCGAGCCGCCAGCCGCCCGCCGCCAGGCTCTTGCTCAGCGCGGTCGTCACGACGGTCCGCTCCGGGGCGTACCGGGCCGGGCTGGGGATCCGCCGTCCGGGCGCGTGCACCAGGTCGCGGTAGATCTCGTCGGAGATGATCACCAGGCCCTGTTCGCGCGCCACCGCGCACAGCCGCCGGACGGTGTCCTCGGACGCGATCGTCCCGGTCGGGTTGTCGGGGAGCGTCACCACGACCGCCCGGACGTCGCGTCCCCGCGCGCGGGCCCGCACCACGGCGTCGGCCAGCAGCGCCGGGCTCGGCACCCCGCCCTCGCCGCGCGGCGTGGCGACGCGGATTGGCTCGACCCCCACCAGCGACGCCTGCGCCGCGTAGGAGACCCAGCTCGGCGACGCCACGACCACGTCGCCGCCGATCGCGGTCAGCAGCGCGTACAGCAGCGGCTTGCTGCCCGGGCCGGCGACCATCATGGACGGGTCGGTCGGCAGCCCGCGCCGGGACCAGTACCCGGCGGCGGCGCCGCGCAGCGCGGCCGACCCGGCGACCGGCCCGTAGCCGCCCCGTCCCGCGGCCGCGCCGAGCTCGCGGGTCAGGGCCGGGTGGATGGGGATCCCGGCCTCCCCGAAGCCGAGCGGCAGGACGCGGACGCCCTCCCGGCGCTTGCGCGCGATCGCCTCGTTCACCGCGAGCGTCGCCGACAGGGCGACGGGACGCGGCGCGAACGGTAGCGGCCGGACGGGTTCGGACTCTTTCTGGGCAGGCATGACGGCTCCAAGGCATGACGAGATAGCGGTGGGTCGAGCGGAATCCCCTGTACGGCCCGGCCGGGCTCAACGCAATACTTTCCCGCTTTTAGCATCATCACAAGCGAGTCTCATCGATGGTGACCGTAAGATGGGCTGATGCTAGAGCTTCGCCGCCTGCGGCTTCTCGCCGAGTTCGGCCGCCGCGGCAGCATCGCCGCGACCGCCGCCGCCCTGGGCTACACGGCGTCCGCCGTCTCCCAGCAGCTGGCCGCGCTCGAACGCGAGGCCCGCGTCCCGCTGCTCGACCGCACCGCCCGCAGCGCGGAGCTGACCGACGCCGGGCGCCGCCTCGCCGACCGCGCCGAGGAGATCCTCGGCCTCGTGGAGACCGCCGAGGCGGAGCTGTCCGCGCACTCCGACACGCCGATGGGCCGGGTCGTGGTCACCGCGTTCCCCACCGCCGCCGTCGCGTTCGCGCCCGCGCTGGCGCAGAGCCTCGGCGAGCACCCCGACCTGACGTTCGTGCTGCGCCAGACCCGTCCGGGCGACGGCGTCCGGCAGGTGCAGAACGGGGAGGTCGACATCGCGCTCATCGACGACTGGACGGGCAAGGTCCCCGAGCAGTCGCCCGCCGCGCTGGAGTTCTTCCACCTGCTCCGCGACCCGCTGGTGCTGGTCGTCCCGTCGACGCACGCCATGTCGGCCCCCGGACGGACGGTGGACCTGCAACAGCTCCGCGAGGAGCCGTGGATGGCCGCGCCGCCGGGGGAGCCGTCCCGGCAGGCCCTCGAACGGCTCATGGACACCGTCGGCGGGGCGCGTCCCGTCCCGTGGGAGTTCGAGGGCCTGCACACGATCCTGAGCCTGGTGGCGCGCGGCATCGGCATCACCGCGGTGCCCGCGCTGGCGCTCGCCGCCGGCGACCAGGACGTGGCCGTGCGGCGCATCCCCGAATGCACACTGGCGCGCGAGGTCTACGCCGTGACCAGGACCGCGAGCGTGCGCCGGCCGTCGGTGGCGGTGACCCTCAGGGCCATCTACGCCGCGGCTCGCGACGTCCAGCCCGCCCCGCCGGAGCGGTGAGCGGGGCACCCGCTACTGTCGGAAGTGAGGCCTGGGTCACATGGTTCAACCGTGGCCGCATCCGGCCGCCGCCCGCACTGGACGGGGGTCGCATCCGAACTAAGGGGGGAACGACGGCGCGCCGACCGGATCAGTCGAAAACGGACAGGCGCGTGCCGATCATCACGTACGGTGGGGCGAATCGTGACCACAACCGAGTCCATGCACACCGATCGGGGAGCGCAGCGCTCGATGGATCGACCGGCGACAACTCCCGCCGAGCCCTCCGGGGCGACGGCGGCCCCCACGCCGACGGCGCAGGCCGGCGAGGCGCGGGGCGACGGGCACCAGAACGGGCACCACGTCTTCGAACTGCCGCGGGTGACGGCGCTGCTGATGCACGCGCTCCCGCGCTTCGTCGAAGGGGTCATCGCCCCGGTCGCGGTCTTCTACGCCGCGCTGACGCTGCTGGGGCTGAACGGCGCGCTGATCGCCGCCGTCGCCTGGGTGTACGGCGGCATCGTCTACCGGTTCGTGCGCGGCCATCCGGTGTCGGGGATGCTGCTGCTGGCCGCGGTCGGCGTGACCGTCCGCGCGGCCACGGCCGCCGCGGTCGGCGTGACCGTCCGCGCGGCCACGGCCGCCGCGACGCACAGCGCGGTCGTCTACTTCCTGCAGCCCACGCTCGGCACCCTGATCATCAGCCTGTCGTTCCTCGCCTCCGTCCCGCTGGGACGGCCGCTGGCCATGAAGCTGGCCAAGGACATGGCGCCGATCCCCGAGGCGTTCCTCAAGCACGCCAGGGTGCACCAGTTCTTCCTGCGCATCTCGCTCCTGTGGTCGATGGTCCTGTTCGCGAACGTCGCCGTCAGCCTCTGGATGCTGTTCAACGAGTCGCTCAGCATGTACCTGTGGTTCCGCACCGGCATCGTCGCCGGGCTCGGCGCGATCGGCGTGGCCGTCTCGGTGTGGGGCTTCAAGCGCGTCGTGCGCCGCGTCAACCGCGAGCCCGCCCCCGCTTGACCGGAGCCCGCTCGACCGGGCCGCCGCCAGACCCGGGGCCCGCGAGACCGGATCCGCCCTCCGCGATCCGCATGTCCGGATTCGCCTGAGCCGTACCGGCTGAGCAGCGATTCTCCTGCCCGGCGGGCCGAACTTCCGGCCCGTCCGAGGCGTCTCCCTTCTCAGAAAGATTCACCAAGTTGCGGTGAAATCACGGGGTTTGGGGGAGTTTGCAGTGAAACAGAGCCGGGGTGTGCGGGTGGCCCTGACGGGCGGCGCGGGCGCGGTGGCGGTGCTGGCGGCCGGTTGCGCGATCGGCGGCGAGGGAAAGCTGGCCTCCGGGAACTCGGCCGACGCCGTGACCATCACGCCCGCCAACGGAACCGCCCAGGTCAAGCCGGACGGCACCATCGAGGTCAAGGCCGCGGACGGCAAGCTGCGGACGGTCACCGTCCAGGGCCCGGGCGCCACCGTGACCGGGAAGTTCGGCGGCGGGCGCAAGACGTGGCGGTCCGACCGGACGATGACGCCCGGCACGTCCTACACCGTCACCGCCCAGGCGGAGGACGACGGCAAGACCCGCACCGTGACCAGCTCGTTCACCACCCTCAAGGCGGACCGGACGCTCTCGATCACGGACGTCACCCCGAACCTCAAGGGCGAGAAGGTCGGCGTCGGCATGCCGATCATGATCAGGTTCGACCGTCCGGTCACCGACAAGGCCGCGGTGGAGCGGGCGCTGCACGTCACGCCCGACAAGCCCGTCGAGGGCGCGTGGCGGTGGGTCGCCGCCGACCAGGCCATCTACCGGACGAAGACGTACTGGCAGCCGCACCAGACCGTCCGCTTCCACGCGAGCCTCGCCGGGGTGAACGCGGGCGGCGGCGTGTACGGGGCCGAGGACGAGCAGGCCACGCTCTCCATCGGCGCCGCGCAGATCACCAGGGGCGGCATCGACGACCACCACATGACCGTGACCCGCGACGGCAAGAAGCTGCGGACCATCCCGTTCAGCGCCGGCAACGGGCAGACGCGGGAGTTCACCACCACCAGCGGCGTCCACCTGCTGATGGAGAAGGGGAATCCCGTCACGATGACGTCCCCGGGCCGGCAGCCCGGCGACCCCGGCTACTACAAGCAGGTCGTCAACTACGCGGTCCGGTTCTCCAACAGCGGCGAGTACGTGCACTCGGCGCCGTGGTCGGTCGGCTCGCAGGGCTCGGCGAACGTCAGCCACGGCTGCCTGAACGTCAGCCCGGAGAACGCGAAGTGGTACTACGACACGATGCAGCGCGGCGACGTCATCGAGCTCACCGGCACCGACCGCGAGGTCGAGCCGATGAACGGCTGGAGCTTCTGGCAGCTGCCGTTCGACACGTGGCGGCAGGGGAGCGCCCTGCGATGAGACCGTCCCCCGGGGCCGCGGCGCCCGGCCTGCGAAGATCGCCGAGCGTGCGCGCCGTGCCCGCCGCGTGCAACGCTTTGATCTCGGCCGCCCGCCAAAACCCCGGGTCATGGCATGATCCTCGGTTTTTGTCGCTAATGTCTCCCTGGTAGACGGCGGGTTCGGGAGGTCGCAGTGCAGCGGAGGGTTTCCGCAGGGGTTCGGGCGGGCGCGGGTATGGCGGGGGTCGTCCTGCTCCTCACGACGGCCTGCAGCGGGGGCGAGAAGGAGGGCGGCGTCACCGTCGGCGAGAAGGCCGACGCGGCCGTCCCCCAGGTGACGATCAACCCGGGCAACGGCAACACCAAGGCGGAGCCGGAGGACGGCGTCACGGTGACCGCCGCGGGCGGCACGCTGGAGCAGGTCACCGTCACGCTCAAGGGCAAGCCGGTCGACGGCGAGATGGCGGCAGACAAGGCCAGCTGGAAGTCGCGGACGCTCCGTCCCGGCGCCAAGTACCAGGTCACGGCCGTCGCCAAGAGCCCGCAGGGCAAGACGGCCACGGTCAACGCCGCGTTCTCCACGGTCAAGGCGGCGAAGGAACTCGGCATCCTCGACGTCACCCCGAGCAACAACGAGAAGGTCGGCGTCGGCATGCCGATCCAGGTCGTCTTCAACCGCGGGGTCGACGACAAGAAGGCCGTCGAGAAGGCCCTGGAGGTCAAGTCGGCCAAGCCCGCCACCGGCGCCTGGTACTGGGTGAACGACACCACGGTCATCTTCCGGACGAAGAACGGGCAGTACTGGCAGCCCAACCAGAAGGTCACGTTCTCGGCCCGGCTGTCCGGCGTGAAGTCGGGCAAGAAGACCTACGGCGTCAAGGACTTCTCCCGCGGGTTCCGCATCGGCGACTCGCACATCGTCACCATCAGCACCAAGAAGAAGAAGGCGGTCGTCAAGAAGAACGGCCGGACGGTCCGGACCTGGCCCGTCAGCACGGGCAAGGGCGGCCGCGTCGTCAACGGCGTCGACACCTTCCTCACCACCAGCGGCATCCACCTCACGATGGGCAAGGAGAATCCGGCGATCATGACGTCGGAGTGGATGGGCGTCGACCCGAAGGACAAGAAGAACGGCGGCTACAAGGAGGTCATCCCGCACGCGGTGCGGATCTCCAACAGCGGCGAGTTCATCCACTCGATGGCCGCCACCGTCTGGGCGCAGGGCCGGCAGAACGTCAGCCACGGCTGCGTCAACTCGCCGCCCAAGGACGCCCGCTGGTTCTACAACTGGTCCTACCGCGGCGACCCGGTGATCATCACCGGCAGCAAGCGCGGGCTCGACCCGATGAACGGGTGGAGCTACTACGAGATGTCCTGGAGCCGCTGGGTCAAGGGAAGTGCCCTGAATCGCACAGTGACGACCGGATGATGTTGACTGGTCCTGTCAAGGGGAACAAGCCGGACACGGTGGACTTCCGCGAGAGGGGACCCGGTGAACGATTCGGACCACGACTTAGAACGGCGCCCGCCGAGCCCGAGGCCGAGCCCGCGGCGCCGCGCCGGGCACGCCGCGCGGCTCGCGCGACGCGGGACGCACCGCGCGGTGCGGCGCGCGGCGATCACTGCTCTGCGGCCGCTGCGCCGGAGGCACGTCCCGCCGCCGGGTGAGCGGCTCCGCGTGCAAGTCCTGCTCCAGAACGCGCACGGGACGGGCGGGACGATCCACACCGTGCTGAATCTGTGCGGGCACCTGACCCGCGACCACGACGTCGAGATCGTCAGCGCGGTGCGCAAGAGCAGGCGGCCGTTCTTCGCGGTCCCGCCCGGCGCGACGGTGACGTACGCGGACGACCGCCTGGCGCCCAGGGGCAGGGCGGCGCGGCTCCTGGCCCGGCTGCCGAGCGTCCTGACGCCGGTGGACGAGGCGTCCTACCGCGCCATGAGCCTCTGGACGGACGTGTGCCTCCTGCGCGCCCTCTACCGGTCACCGGCCGACGTCGTCATCGGCACCCGGCCGTCCCTGAACCTGTTCGCGGCCGAGTTCGCGCCCCGCGGGGCCGTGACGATCGGGCAGGACCACATGAGCCTGGGCTCCTATCGGCCCGCCCTCCGCCGGCAGATCGTCCGCCGGTACCGGCGGCTGACCGTCCTGGCCGTGCTGACCGAGGCCGCCCGCGCCGAGTACGAGCAGGCCCTAATCGGATCAAGGGTCCGCGTGGTGCGGATTCCGAACGCGGCGCCGCCGCTGCCCGGGCGGACGTCCCCGCGCGCGGACAGGGTCGTGCTGGCCGCCGGGCGGTTCGTCGCCGTCAAGGGCTTCGACGCGCTCATCCGCGCGTTCGCGCCGATCGCCGCCGAGCGCCCCGACTGGACCCTGCGGATCTTCGGCAAGGGGGTGCGCCGCGACGGGCTGCTGGCGCTCATCGACGATCTCGGCCTCACCGGACGGGTCGAGCTGCGCCCGCCGACCCGCGACCTGCACGGCGAGATGGCCCGCGCGTCGATCTACACGCTGACCTCCGCCCGCGAGGGCATGCCGATGGTGATCATCGAGGCGATGGGGATGGGCCTGCCGGTCGTGTCGTTCGACTGCCCGCACGGCCCCGCCGAGCTGATCACCCATGGCCGGGACGGGCTGCTCGTCCCCAACGGCGACGAGGCCGCGTTCACCGCCGCGCTCCGCGGCCTGATCGCGGACCCCGGCCTGCGCGACCGGCTCGGCGACCAGGCCGCCCGGTCGGCGCGCGCCCACGACCTGGAGCACATCGGGTCCCGGTGGTCGCGGCTCATCTCCGGGCTGCGCCCGTCCGGCGGGGCGGCCGGGGACGGCGGCCCGGCCGCGGCCCGCGGCGCCGATCTGGACGGCGACACCGATCTGAGCGTCTCCGGCAGCGACCGCTGACGGCCGACCGCTGACGGACCGCCGCCCTCAGGCGCGCTGGAGGATGCCGCGGACGAACGCCGCCTGGCCGACGTGCTCGGTGCAGTCGTTGATGACGCTGATCAGCCGCACGCCGAGCGTGACGGGCGGTGTCCACGAGCGGTCGACGACGCGGCCCAGGTCGCCGTCCGTCACCGAGCCCACGTACTCGACGGTCGCGGCGTGCACGGTGTCGTGGTAGCCGATGAGCAGGTCGGGCGACTCGACCTGGACCGCCGCGACCTGGTCCGAGGTGTGGCCGTAGCCGGTGTCGGACGGGTCGAGCGGCAGGCCGAACCGGTCGGCCCAGCCGCCGTCCGTCCACGCCTGCGCGGCGCCGGCGAGCTCGGAGACGTGGTCGTCCTGCACGCGGGTGAGGTGCCAGACGAGCCACGCGATCGAGTTGGCGTCGGCGTCGACGCGGTAGGCGAGCTGCCGCGGGGTGAGCCCGCCGACCGTCTGGTGGACCTGCTGGCGGATCCGGTCGAACGCGTCGGTGAGCAATAGCGCACTGGTCATTGATCAGACGCTACCCCGGCTCGGGCTCCGATTTCATGGACGGCGCGGCGAGTTCCGGCGGTCCGGCCCGTCCGGGATGGGGTTCGGCGACCGGCGGGGCGTCCTCTAAGGCGTCCGGTGCGGGGTGCGGGGCGCGGGCGGGGAGCCGGACGGTGACGTCCAGCCCGCCGCCGGGACGCGGCACGGCGGTCACCCCGCCGCCGTGGGCGGTCGCCGTGGCGCGGACGATCGACAACCCCAGCCCGGACCCGCGGTCCGAGCGCAGCCGGTCGTTGCCGAGCCGCCGGAACGGCTCGAAGATCGTCTCGACCTCGTAGGCGGGCACGACGGGCCCGGTGTTGGACACGACGACCTCCGCCCAGCCGTCCCTGCTCCGCGTCGCGACCGACAGCTCGCCGCCGTCGCGGTTGTGCCGCACCGCGTTCTCGACCAGGTTCTGCACCAGCCGCTCGACGAGCACGGGATCGCCGGACGTGACGGCGGGGCCGAGGGCGCGGCGGGCCGTCAGGCCGCGCGCCCGCGCCTCGGGGGCCGCCTGGTCCAGGACGTGGCCCGCGACGTCCGCCAGGTCCAGCGGGCCCGCGTCGACCGCGACGCCCTCGGTGCCCGCGAGGGTGAGCAGCCCGTCGATGAGCCGCTCGTGCCGGCCGTTGACGACCAGCAGCGACTCGCCGAGCCGCTTGACGTCGCCGGTGGCGTCGGGGCGGCGCACGGCCACGTCGATGAGCGTCCGGTTGATGGCGAGCGGGGTGCGCAGCTCGTGGGACGCGTTCGCGACGAACCGCCGCTGGCCGTCGAACGCCCGCGCCAGCCGGCCGAGCATCGTGTCGAACGTGTCGGCGAGCTCCTTGACGTCGTCGCGGGGCCCCTCGTAGCCGATCCGCTCGGTGAGGTCGTGGCTGCGCGCCACCCGTCCCGCCGTCTCGGTGATCGTGTGGACGGGCCGCAGCGCCCGGTCGGCGAGCAGCCAGCCGAACCCGAGCCCGGCCGCGCCGACCAGGCCGAGCGCGATGGCGCCCTGGGTCAGCAGGGCGCTGAGCGTCTTGCGCTGGTAGTCCTCCCGGACCTTGACCAGCGCCCCCTCGACCCTCTGGTCGGTGAGGCCCCCCGTGGCCTTCTCCGACGGCGGAGGGAACGGCTCCTCGGAGAAGGAGCCGGCCTCGAACACCCGGTTCGCCTTCGGGACGGCCTGGTTCTCCAGGTTGTTCTTCACCAGGAAGTAGGTCAGGCCCAGCAGGAGGACGGCGGCGCCCAGGAACAGGCCCGCGTACAGCAGCGTGAGCCGCATCCTGATCGTCGGCCGCAGCCGGTCGGTGAACGTCGTCATGGAATCCGGTACCCCACTCCCGGGACGGTCTCGATCACCGGGGGATCGCCGAGCTTGCGGCGCAGCTTCATCAGCGTCACCCGGACGGTGTTGGTGAACGGGTCGGTGTGCTCGTCCCACACCTTCTCCAGCAGCCGCTCCGCCGACATGATCGCCCCGTCCGCGCGCATCAGCTCGGCCAGCAGCCCGAACTCCTTGCGCGCCAGGTGCACGTACCGGCCGTCGCGGACCACCTCGCGGCGGGACGGGTCGAGCCTGATCCCGGCGCGCTCCAGCGTCGGCGGGTCCGCCGGGCGGGCGCGGCGGCCGAGCGCCTGCACCCGCGCCACCAGCTCCTCGAACGCGAACGGCTTGGTCAGGTAGTCGTCCGCGCCGAGCCGCAGCCCGTCGACCCGGGCGGGGACGGTGACGGCCGCGGTGAGCATCAGCACCCGGACGAGCGCGCCGGACTCCACCACCGCGCGGCACACGTCGTCGCCGTGCACGACGGGCAGGTCCCGGTCGAGGACGAGCACGTCGTAGTCGTTCACGCCGAGATGCTCCAGCGCCGCGTCGCCGTCGTAGACGACGTCCACCGCGAGCGCCTCGGACCTGAGCCCGTCGGCGATCGAGTCGGCGAGCATCCGCTCGTCCTCGGCGATCAGTACCCGCACCCGTGCCGCCCCCTCGCCGTCCTGCGGAGCGCGCCCCGCGCGTCCTGCCGACCCAGCATCGGGCAGCGGGCGTAACGCCGGCGTAACGCGAACCGGTTACGCCGGGGTTATCGGCGTCCGGCTGGACTTGCGGTCGCCGCCGGCGCACGTCCGGCGGGAACGACGGGAGACCGACCGATGCGACGACGGACATTCGCGGCGCTGGCCCTCCTCCCGGCCCTCACCCTCGGCCTGCCGGGCTGCGGGGGCGAGGGCGGGGGAGCGGGATCAGGCGCCACCGCCAAGGCCGCGAGCGACCAGCAGAAGATGCGCGACTACGCCCAGTGCATGCGCGACAACGGGGTCGCCATGGACGACCCAACCGCGGACGGGAAGATCACGATGCGGCACAGCGAGCCCCCGGGGAAGGGCAAGGGCGGCGGCCCCGAGGGGAACGACAAGATGGGAGCGGCGCAGAACAAGTGCCGGCATCTGATGCCGAACGGCGGCAAGCCGGAGAAGCCCAAGCCCGAGGAGATCGCGAAGATGCGCGCCTTCTCGCAGTGCATGCGCGACAACGGCATCGGCGAGTTCCCCGACCCCAAGCCCGACGGCTCGATGCTGCTCAAGGCCGGGAAGGACACCGGGCTCGACCCGGAGAGCCCGAAGTTCAAGAGCGCGCAGAAGGCCTGCGCCAAGTTCCAGCCGGACGGCGAGAAGTCCCTCGGCGGGGGCAAGGACTGATGGCCCGCAAGCGCGCCGTCGTCCTGGGCGCGGCTGGGGTCGTGGTCGCCGGCGGTGCGGGCCTCGCGACCGCCGGCCTCGGCGGCGGCGGCGAACCGGCCGCCGCGCGCAGCTCGCTGCCGCCCGCGACGGCGCCGATCGAGCGGACCACCCTGGTCGAGACCCAGGACGTGGACGGCACCCTCGGCTACGGCGGCACCCGCACCGCGATCGGCGCGGGCAACGGCACCCTCACCTGGCTGCCCGCCGCCGGGTCGGTGATCGCCAGGGGACGCCCGGTCTACCGGGTCGACGACAGGCCGGTGCCGCTGCTGTACGGCAGGCTGCCCCTCTACCGGACGCTGTCCGCCGGGACGAAGGGCGACGACGTCGAGCAGCTCGAAAAGAACCTCCGGGCCCTCGGGTACACGGGCTTCACCGTCGACGAGACCTACGGCTCCGCCACCGCCGCGGCCGTGAAGCGCTGGCAGGACGCCCTCGGCGTCGCGGAGACGGGCCGGGTGGAGCCGGGGTCGGCGGTCGTCGCGTCCGGACGGATCCGGGTGGCGGAACGCAAGGCGAACGTGGGCGACCGGATCGGCGGCGCGGTGCTCACCTACACCGGCACCACCCGCGTCGTGACCGTCGACCTGGACGTCCGGTACCAGCGGCTCGCCAGGAAGGGCGCCGAGGTGGAGATCGAGCTGCCGTCCGGCGACACCACCAAGGGGCGGATCGCGTCCGTGGGGAGGGTCGCCAAGGAGGGCGGCGAGGAGGATCCGACGACGATCGAGCTCACCGTCGCGGTCCGCGGCCAGAAGGCGCTCGGCTCCTACGACAAGGCGCCCGTCGAGGTGCGGCTCACCGCGGACCGGCACGGCGACGTCCTCGCCGTGCCGATCGGCGCGCTGCTCGCGCGGGGCGACGGCGGGTACGCGGTCCAGGTCGTCCAGGACGGGCGCGTCCGCACGGTGCCGGTCGAGACGGGCGTGTTCACCGACGGGCAGGTCGAGATCTCGGGGGCCGGCCTGGCCGAGGGCATGAAGGTCGGGGTCCCCGCATGAGCGAGGCGCACCGGGGAGCGGGCGGCGGCGCGGTCGTGGAGCTGCGCGAGGTCACCAAGACCTACCCGGGCGGGGTGACCGCGCTGGACGGCGTGTCGCTGACGGTCGGGGCGGGCGAGCTCGTCGCGATCGTCGGGCCTTCCGGGTCGGGCAAGTCGACGATGCTGCACCTGCTCGGCACGCTGGACCGGCCGAGCGCCGGGACCGTCCTCGTCGAGGGCACCGACGTGTCCCGGCTGCCGGACCGGCGGCTGTCGGCGCTGCGCGCGGGCCGGATCGGGTTCGTGTTCCAGCAGTTCCACCTCGCCGCCGGGGTCAGCGCGCTGGACAACGTCGCGGACGGGCTCCTGTACGGGGGAGTGCCCCCGGCGGAGCGCCGCCGCCGCGCCCGCCGCGCCCTGGAGCGCGTCGGGCTCGGGCACCGGCTCGGGCACCGCCCGCACCAGCTGTCCGGCGGGGAGCGGCAGCGGGTCGCGATCGCCCGCGCGGTGGTGGGGGAGCCGGCACTGCTGCTGGCCGACGAGCCGACCGGCGCGCTGGACTCCGCCTCGGGCGCGGGCGTCCTCGACCTGCTGCGCGAGCTGTCCGGCGGCGGGACGACCGTCGTCCTGATCACCCACGACCGGGACATCGCCGCGCTGCTGCCCCGCCAGGTCCGGATGCGCGACGGCCGGATCGTCCACGACGACGCACGGGTGGAGGCCGCCCTGTGAACCGCTCCGAAACTCCGAACCGGCTCGGCCCGGGGGACGTGCTGCGCGTCGGCGCCGCCGGGCTGCGCTCCCGTCCGCTGCGGGTGTTCCTGTCCGCGCTGGGCATCGCGATCGGCATCGCCGCGATGATCGGCGTGGTCGGGATCTCCACGTCCAGCCGCGCCGAGCTCCAGGCCACCCTCGACCGGCTCGGCACCAACCTGCTCACCGTCGGGCCGGGCCAGGACTTCTTCGGCGAGGCGGCGAAGCTGCCGGAGGAGTCGGTCGGCATGGTGGGCCGGATGCCGGACGTCGAGTCGGCGTCCGCCACCGCGGCGCTGGACGACGTCCACGTCTACCGCAACGACCGCATCCCGGACGGGCAGAGCGGCGGCATCGGCGTCCGCGCGGCCCGCCTCGACCTGCCCCGGACGGTCGGCCTCACCATGGCCGCCGGGACCTGGCTCAACGCCGGGACGGCGAAGTACCCGGCCGTGGTCCTCGGGTCGGAGTCGGCGGAGCGGCTCGGCGTGGCG